>JBEKJU010000017.1:0-30076 GCA_050011095.1 Syntrophorhabdales bacterium | reverse complement strand
CATCCTGTTCTGCCCCGCGTAGATCAGCTCAACATAGCCGACACTGCCGGGTGTCTGCTTTACCAGTCCCGCCACGCCGGGGTTTCCCTTTGCGCCGAGGCCGGTCGGCCAGTTGAGGGCCGTTCCCCTGCCGACCTTGTCCTTCCAGTCCTTGCTCACCTTTGACAGGTAATCGCTGAAAATGAAGGTAGTGCCGCTCCCGTCCGACCGGTGGATGACGGTGACGGGCATGTCCGGGATATTTACCCCCCTGTTGTCCGCAAGGATACGGTTGTCGTTCCATTTCGTGATCTTTCCCGTGAAGATAAGGGCCACCACGTCGGGCGCGAGCCTGATGTCGGGATTCCCGGGGAGGTTATAGGTGATGACGACCGCGCCCGCGCAAATGGGGATGTGGAGGACCGCTCCGCCGGCCGCCTTAAGGTCTGCCTCGCTCATGGCGGCGTCGCTGCCGCCGAAATCGACCGTCCTGTTGATCAACTGGCGTATGCCGCCTCCTGATCCTATGGCCTGGTAATTCACCCTCACGCCGTACTCCCTGCTATAGACGTCGAACATCTTGGAGTAGAGGGGGTAGGGAAATGTCGCGCCCGCCCCGACCAGTTCCTGCTGGGCCGCCCCGGTTGTCGCCAGACCGGGAAGGATGAGAATCAGGAACATCGCGGCGATGATGTGTTTGCCCATAGCTTGGTTTTCCTCCCTTGGATGTTCGGCGCTCGATATCTAGTTTACCCCTGTCCGTGTTAAGTTGGGGTGAAGGTTTTATTAAGATTGTGTTAATTAAGCAGGGACGCGATTGACGGGCGTACGAAGCTCGTCGAATTATCCCTTGCTTAACCGGGACTTTATTGCGCATTAACACTCCTTGGATACGCTTACGGACAAGAGAGTGAACGATCCCATAAGGAGTATTAATGCAGAATTGGATGAAGAGACTGGCCGGCCACTACCGAAACATGAGGGACGCCTTTCCGGAGGATGACCTGATCGTCGTTCTCGACGTGGACGACACGATACTCGATCTCTGCCATATGGTCGCAAAGGTGCTCACCTCCTTTGACGACTTCCATGGTACCGTCTATTTTCGTCATGTGACGCGAGGGGACCTGGCGGCGGGCGAGACAGGGGTCTACGGGATATTGAAGGGTTTGGGCATACCGCGAAGGGACGGGCAGAGGATCGGCGAGTGGTACGGGAAGAATTCGTGGTCGTCTTCCGTCGTTCGCGAGGCCCATCGCCCTTTTCCCGGCATCATGGAACTGATTGCCTGGCTCCAGAGACAGCCGCGCACCTTCGTGGGTCTCAACACGGGACGGCCGGAGACGATCAGAGGGGAGACCCTGGAGTGCCTGAATCTCCTTGGCCGTCGCCATGGGGCCGTCTTTAACGACAGCCTTCTCTTCATGAACCCCGGTGGGTGGAACCAGAACATACCCGAGTCCAAAGTGGCGGGAATGGAACACTTTTCAAAGAGAGGCTACCGGGTTGTGGCCTTTTTCGACAATGAACCGGAAAACCTCCGGGTGATAGCCGATTATGCGGGCCCGAAAGAGGTCCTTTTGCTCCACGCCGACACCGTCTTCACATCGGAGAGGGCGATCCTGCCCCAGGGCGCCGTGAGCGGAAGGACGTACGATACCTCGCGATTGATCCAGGCTGCGGGGCGGTCCTGCCCACCCGGGCAGGCTGCCTCGGCGCTCCCATGCAAAAATTAACCTGTTCTTCATCATCCGTTCACCATTCCTTAACGCATGACCTGTATAATGATCGCTGAAGCGTGAGAAGGGTGATCCCGGACATGCGCGGGGGCAAGGGACCACGCGGGGATGTACCCCGCGCGCGGCTCGCGCGCACCGTGCCCGTTTCACAGGGAGGCGTGATGCAGACAAATAGACAGATCGTCGTTGTTGAGGACGAACCGGACATCCTTGAGCTGATCTCCCTCCACCTCAAGAAGGAGAGATTCGCCGTGCGGGGATTTCTGAACGGATTCGGCTTCCTGAAATACCTGGAGACAGAGAAGCCCTCCCTCGTCCTTTTGGACCTGATGTTGCCGGACGTTGACGGTTTCGAGATATGCAAGCAGTTGAAGGCGCGGCTGAACCACGCAACGATCCCCCTTATCATCATCACCGCCCGCTCCGAGGAAACCGACAGGGTTCTCGGGCTGGAGTTGGGCGCCGATGATTATATGGTGAAACCCTTTTCCCCGAGAGAGCTGGTGGCGCGGGTGAAGGCGGTGCTCAGGCGCACGGCGAGACAGGAACCGGAAGAGGAGAGGATTGCCATCGGCGACGTCCTGACCATCGATCCACAAAAATATGAGGTCGTCGTGGAGGGGAAAAGGATAGACCTGACGACCACGGAATTCCGGATCCTGCAACTTTTGGCGTCGAAGAGCGGCTGGGTATTCTCGCGGGAGAAGATCCTCACCCACCTGTGGGGGACCGACAAGATGGTCCTCGACAGGACGGTCGACGTCCATATCAAACATCTCAGGGAGAAAATGGGGAAGGGCGGCGCCCTCATAAAGAATATGCGGGGGATCGGGTACAAGCTCGAGAGCTGAGGGGAGGGGCCGATGAAAACGAAGGTGCTCCTTCAGTACGAACGGCAGCGGTGGACAGGCGATAGAGGATATCTTGAGGCAGCTGGAAAACCTATTACAGGAGGCATGACATGGGGTGGTTCGGACGAGTTGTTTTGGCCCTCGCGCTTGTCGGCGGGTTTTTGGCCCCCGCCGTCGCGGCCGAGCAGGAGATCATAGGGGCAGGCGCTACCTTCCCCTTTCCGCTCTATTCGAAGATGTTTGACGTGTACGCCAAGGAATACGGCGTGAAGGTCAACTACCAGGCCATAGGCTCGGGGGGAGGGATACGCCAGCTGATCAACAAGACCGTTGATTTCGGCGGGTCTGACGCCATTATGGGGGCTGAAGACGCGAAAGCGGCCGGCAGTCCGGTTCTCCATATTCCGACCTGCGCCGGCGCGGTCGTCGTGACCTACAACCTCGCGGGCAGCCCGGAGATCAGGTTTACCCCGGATGTGATCGCCGGTATCTTTCTCGGACGGGTAAAGAAATGGGACGATCAGCGCATCCGCGCCGCAAATCCCGGTGTCGTGCTTCCGGCGACGGAGATTACCGTGGTGCACCGGTCGGACGGGAGCGGCACCACCAATATTTTCAGCGACTATCTCAGCAAGGTGAGTAAAGACTGGAAGGAGAAGGTGGGGACGGGGACAGCCCTCAACTGGCCTACCGGCCTCGGCGCCAAGGGAAACCCCGGCGTGGCGGGGCTCGTGAAGCAGACGCCGGCCAGCATCGGCTACGTCGAGCTTATCTATGCGCTCCAGAACAAGATGGCCTACGGTATCGTCCAGAACAGGAAGGGCAGGTTCATCAGACCGAGCCTTGCCGCGACGAGCGCGGCCGCGAACATCAACCTTCCCGCCGATATGAAGGTGAGTCTAACGGACACCGCCGCGGCTGACGGCTACCCCATAAGCGGCTTCACCTGGGTCCTTCTCTACAAGGAGCAGAAATATGGGGACAGGAGCGTGGAACGGGCGCAAACCCTCGGGAGGCTGGTCTGGTGGATGACCCACGAGGGGCAGGGCTACGCCGAGCCCATGCAGTATGCGCCGCTCTCGAAGGCCGCCCGTGAAAGGGCGGAGACACTGATCAGGTCCATCACCTACGGCGGCAAGAACGTGATGAAATAGCAAGAAAAAAAGGGGGTCTCGGGAAGACCCTCCCCCTTCGCTTTTGGGATCACCCATCTCGGGCGGGCGAATTAACGAGATATTCATCATCCATATATTTCCCCTTAACACGGGGTTTGTATGATAATGGGTGAAATCAGCCATAAGGGGGTTCCATGGTGAGTACGATTGATTCGAACAGAGTAGAGGCAGAGAAGACGAACGTGATCCCCCTGCCTCTGCCCAAAGGACAGGGTGGTGAGACGCCAAGGCTTTGCATCCCCTGCGCGGTGGGAAACTTTGGTTTCCGCGAGAGGGCGCCCCTCTCGCAGGGCAGCCCCCTCGATGTGGAAGACACCCCGCGCGCATGGATAAACGGCAGAGGCTACCGATTGTTTCGCCACCCCGCGTTCAGGGCCACATGCATCGAGTGCGGCGAGACCGTGTGCGCCGCGTACGTTCCCGACGACCCGCAGCCCGCATAGGAAGGGGAGAAAGACCCTTCACCCCACTGCCGCATGGGACCTTCTACCGGCCGACCCGGCGTCCACGGCCGCGCGGGCAGGGCCCGCCCGTGGCCGAACCGGAAGGACACCCTGATCCGGCGGCCAGGATTCATCCTTGGATGCCGCCCTGTTCGCCCTAATCCTCACCCCCCACCCCTGCTCCGCGCACCCGACGACATGCCGCCGCGTCTCCGCCGGGATGTTCACCGTGAGCTATTCCCGGGCAGTAATAATCCCTATCGTCAGCGATCTTTTGCGGATGCGACAGGGAAGCCCTTTTCGGTATTCCTGCCGATCGGTTTCCGTTCTCCGGCCATTGCCGCGCCGGCCTTCGGGCTTCGCCTTGAGGGGCGCGCTTAGCCTGTCATCGGGTCTTCCCGCGCCCTGCATCCCCACATGGAGACGGCTTGGCGAATGTCCGGTTCGGTTATACATTTGAAAGGGAAGGGCGATTCTTTGAGAAGAACCTCATAGGAGGATGGGATGGACGCAACGCATGAGAAGACCGGGGCAACGGCGGAACTCCACGGCCTGGAGCAGGATTACTGGGAATGGCAGTTGAGGGAGTTCCCCGAGCTTTCCACCTGGACGGGGGATAACAGATATAACGACCGGTTCACCGACCTCTCCTTCGACGCCATCGAGAGACGCAACGCCGAAGAGCGCCGCATGCTGGAGCGGGCGCGTGCCATCGACCGGTCCGGGCTCACCGGGCAGGACCAGGTATCCTGCTCGCTCCTCCTTTGGGACCTCGATCTCGCCGCTAGCGCGCAACGATTTCCGCCCGTCATGCTCCTTACCCAGATATCAGGGCCGCACCTGATCTTTCCGCAACTGGTATCGATGACGCCCTTCCGGACGGCCCATGACTATCATGACTACCTCCGCCGGCTTTCCGCGTTCCCCCTTTACCTGGAGCAGGCGACCGGCCTGCTCCGGCGCGGGATAGGGCTTGGCTGGGTCCAGCCGAACGTGGCGCTCCGGGGGGTGCCCGATCAGATCTGGGGGCAGCTCGCATCCGATGTCGAGCAGGACCCCCTCTACGCGCCGCTTCAGGAAATCCCGCAAACCATTCCCGAAGCCGAGCGCCGGGAATTTCAATCGAAGGCCCGCGCATTGATCGCCGATTCCGTGCGCCCGGCCCTGGCTGGGTTTCGGGACTTCGTCGTCCAGACGTACCTGCCTGCCGGTGAGAGGCCGATTGCCGCGTCACAGCTCCCCGATGGTGAGGCATATTACCTGCATGCTGTCCGCGAGTACACGACGACGGACCTCGATCCCCAGGAGATCCATCAGATAGGACTCGAAGAAGTAGCGCGCATCCGCGGCCGCATGGTCTCCGCCATCGAGGAGGCGGGATTCAAAGGGTCTTTGCGCGAATTTGCCGACTTTCTGCGTGCCGAGGCCCGCTTCTATTTCAGCGCGGCGGACGATCTGGTGGCGGCCTATCGGGACATCGCGAAGCGGGCGGACGCAGAGCTTCCGAAGCTCTTCGCCGAGTTGCCCCGGACACCATACGGGGTCCGCCCTTTCCCGGATTATGAGGCCCCGAGCCAGACGACCGCCATGTACTACCCGGGCGCGGCTGACGGCTCGCGGGCCGGGTACTTCATGGTGAACACGTACCGTCTCGACATGCGGCCGAAATACGAGATGGAGGCCCTCACCCTCCATGAAGCGGTGCCGGGGCACCACCTTCAGATCGCCAGGGCCCAGGAGATGCGCGACCTGCCCGACTTCCGGCGGAACGCCTCCTACACGGCCTATGTCGAGGGCTGGGCCCTCTATGCCGAGGCCCTTGGCAATGCTATGGGCTTTTCGGGACCCCTATGCGCGGTTCGGGCAGCTCATGTACGAGATGTGGCGCGCCTGCCGGCTGGTGGTGGACACCGGCTTGCACCGGTTCGGCTGGACGCGTCAACAGGCCATAGAGTATATGGCCGCGAACACGGCCAAGACGGAGCAGGACATCGCGGTTGAGGTTGACCGGTACATCGCGTGGCCCGGTCAGGCGCTGGCGTACAAGATAGGAGAGTTGAAGATCAGGGAGTTGCGGACGAAGGCGGAGGCAATGCTCGGTCCGGCGTTTGACCTGCGCCGGTTCCACAACGCCGTCCTCGATGACGGCCCTCTCCCGCTTTCTCTCCTGGAGGAGCGGATTGGGGAGTGGATCGACAGGGGCACGCCATGATGAGGCGGCACCCGGCGCCGGTTCGATCGGCCGCGACGCGAGAACGTCCGGTTCGCCGATTTAGGCTTCGGAATCCCTGAATCGGCCGATGTCGTCTTTTCGCACTTTTCACTTCACCTTCCGCCCCATTCCGTGCGATAGTACGTGAGAGAAATCACGCGGGGCGCGGGTTCACCGCATGCAAGCGCCACGGGACCTTGTGGGGTGTCACCGGACGAGGAACGGAGGGGTGCCATGGGCAGTCGGAACACAGTAATCGAGAATGCCTACGTGTCGTACTTCGACGTGCTCGGGTTCCGCGCGCTGTCAGGGACGGCGGCCTTCACGGCAAAATACGAGAGTCTCATAGAGACGATCCGCGGTATCGAGGAAAAGGGGCTCTCCGTCTTTCTCCTTTCCGACAGCATTATCATGATCTCCGAAGACCTTGAGCAGGTGAAGGACCAGGCGAGGGATTTCTATACCTGGAGCGTCCTGAACGATTTCTGGATGCGGGGGGGTATCGGAAAGGGCAGCGTGACGCGGTACGAGGAGGTGACCGAGCAGGATAAGATAATCTTCCCGTTTCTCGGAGAAGGCTATCTGAAGGCCTATATGATGCAGTCGGCCCTCAATATGTCGGGCATCAACATAGATGACCAGTTCTTTGAAGGCGAGGCGGAGGACTTCACGAGAGAGGTCGACTACGTCGAGTATGAAGAGCATCTGCCCAAGACGGGCTACGAGGGCAGGAAGCGCCTTCTCCTGCCCAGTGAGAGCTCGGTCGAGCAGATCATCACCAGCATGCACTTCGAGGAGATGCTGAAGTCCCATGTGGAGGACATAGATAAGTACGTTAACACCTTCTGCTTCTATGTAAGTTTTCTTTTGAAGAGGGCCGATGCGGCCACGATAGGGAACTTTCAGGAGAACGTGCTCCGGGAGCTTGAGCTTCACGGCCGCAGGGTGCTTATACCGAGCAAGGTGATGATAATCTTCATCGCCGTGGTGGAGGGTCTTTTCAATCGCTTTCGGGCGCCCGGAGGCGAGAGGTATTTGACGCCCGCCCAGCTTGAGAGCGATATCAGCAACATCGTGAACGCCCTGAAGGAACAGGGCCACCTTTCGGCGTTCATCGACTACCTTCTCGATTATGACAAGAAGAGACACACGAGTCTCTACAAGGATATCAATAGCCTGAGAAGCGATCTGCGCGGCTTCAGGTGATGGTGTGAGGGACCGCCGGGCCGGCCTGAGGCTGTCTTGGAGGGAAAGAGGGGAAACATGGTAGTATGGTAATAAATAGTGCGGCAGGGCAGAAGCAAAGGGGCGCGAAGGCGATGAAAAAAGATGAATCCCATCGACAGGCTTATACGATAAGGCTCAGGACCGACCTGCTCAGACAAATGAAGCAACTCGCTGTTAATGAAGACAAGAGGCTCGAGGAATTGATGGAAGAGGCGATCGTCCTCGTCTTGCAGCAAAGGTGTGAAAGGGGGATCTGATATCGAGCTGCATGCACGGTCTGTCGAGACCGCCTCAAGAGCCGCCGTGAGTGGTCCCGGGGTTGCCTTTCTTGAATGAAACCGGTATCACCGTCGTCGAAGCCTTTCCATAACCCATTCCAAGGGAAGACAGAAGCCAACGGCGTTGAATTACCGGGGCTCAGCGCCCCCTCCGGCAGTCACTTCATGGCCGGCCCGACGCCTGCTGCGGCGCATCACGGATGGCCGGTCTCGTTTGACAGGGTGCCTTTGCCATGGTACTCTAGCTTCGCCATGAAAGAGCCATCCGATCCGCGCAGGGAGAACGCTTTTGTGATGCTCGGCACCATCCACGGGGACAGGGATGGCGCAGCGATCCTCTATAGTTGGCTTAAGTCCGCGCTACCGGATATGGTTACGCTGGAATTCTCACAGTACGGGGTTAACTATAGGCGGGGGAGGGGCGAGGCGCTCAAGGCGAGGGTCCGAGCAACGGTGGATGAGCTGAGGACGGAGGGCCGCCCTATCGATGATGCCGCCCTCGATGCCCTCTTTTCCTATATCGATCTCCCTTGGGAGTTCACGGTGGCCTCCCAATACTGCCAAGGGCGCGGGGCGCCACTTTTCCTCGTCGACATGGACCGGTTCTCCGCCATGAACCTCGGGCGGATGGACGAGCTCGTCGCGAAGGAGAATCTCGGGACGCTCCTCCTTGGGTCTGACCGGCGCACGGTGACCCATCAAAAGGCGCTGGCCCGGCTCTTTTTTGAGAAAGGCGTGGAGACGGTCCCGTATACCGAGGAAATGCGCGAGAGGGACCGACACATGAGCGGCACCATCTCACGGCTGATGACGCGCCGCGACCCCTCGAATCTCGTCCACATCTGCGGGTGGCAGCACCTTTGCGATCCCTTCGATCTTTACACGACGCTGCGCCCCCAAAAGGTCTTCATTTATGATAAAGCTCTTTGTGTTTGATCTCGGAAACGTGATTCTTCCCTTCAACAACCAGGGGATCGCCGAGAAGCTCCACGTGCGCTCGAGACTGAGGAACGTCTGTTCGCCCGCCGACATCGCCCGGTATCTCTTCGATTTATCATACGGCTCGATCAATGGGTACGAAGAGGGCCTCTCGTCGTCTCTGGAGTTTTTTCTCGACGTGAGAGACCGCTACAAGATCGGCCTGGATTTTGATGAATTCAGCGACATATGGAACAACATCTTTTGGGAGAACCTCGAGGTGAATGAAATAATCGTCTACCTGAAGGCGAGGGGTTTTCCCGTCTTCCTCCTCAGCAACACGAATGAGCTTCATTTCACCCATATTATCGGACGTTATCCAATAGTCCACCTCATGGACGAATGGATACTTTCCTTCGAGGTGGGCGCGAAGAAACCAAAAAAGCGCATTTTCGACGCCATATTTGAGAGGGTGGATGTCCGAAGGGATGAGGTTTTCTACGTCGATGACATGGAGGCGTACGTGGAACGCGCCAGAGGCATGGGCATGCAGGGGCTCGTCTTCAGGGAGGCGGAAGGCCTGTGGAAGGCAATCGGCGAGGTCAATAGGCTATGATACCTTACCCCCGTATATCCCCCGAGATATTCAGGATAGGTCCCTTCGCCGTCCGCTGGTACGGGATGATGTACATTCTGGGCTTTGCCTCGTCCTATCTTCTCGTGCTTCACCAGATCAGGAAGTCGGCCACGAGGATCACGAAGGAGCAGATCGACGACATCTACTTTTATTTGGTTCTAGGACTGCTCGCCGGCGCCCGTCTGGGCTATGTCCTCTTTTATAACCTTCCCTTTTATCTGGCCCATCCACTCGAAATATTCGTGCTATGGCACGGCGGGATGTCCTTTCACGGGGGGGCCGTCGGCACCTTCATCCTCGGCTACTGGGCGATGAGACGGAGGCGCCTCTCCTTCCTGGAGGTGGCCGATCTCATCATACCCACCGCCCCTATCGGAATATTCTTCGGCAGGATAGGAAATTTTATCAACGGCGAGCTTTTCGGAAAACCCTCAAGCGTCCCCTGGGCCATGGTTTTTCCCGATGGGGGCGGCGTGGGACGCCACCCGTCACAGCTCTACGAGGCAACCCTCGAAGGGCTTCTCCTTTTCGCGATCCTGTGGATTTACCGCCGCAAGAAGAAGCGCGACGGCGATGTCTTTGCGGCCTTCCTCATATGCTATGCCGTCTTCCGTATCTTTTGCGAGTTCTTCAGGGAGCCCGACGTGCAGGTGGGCTATATCCTCAACCTCTTCAGCATGGGCCAGCTCTTGAGCTTTGCCATGCTCGTCGTCGGACTCGCGCTCAAGTTTGTCTTCCTGCCTCGATGGGGCAACGCGCTCGCGTATCCCGAAGGCGGGCGAACGAAGAAACAATCGCCCCTTTAGGCCGCCCCTTCGCGAACGGATGGCCCTGTCTCCCCGTTTGCATCCCCCCGCCACAGGAGCTTATACTGTCAGGAAAGATCCGGTAGGGAAGGGGGCTGCTTGTGTAGTAGGCGTGAAGGGACGATAGGCTGTTTTGTTTCACGGAGCTGGCGCGTCGCCTGGCCGATGACACTCATCATGTCGTTCGAGTTCCTCATCGGTCTCACGGACGTCTACGTGGCGGGCAGGGTGGGGAAGGATGTCCAGGCTGCCTACGGCTTCGCCATTCAGCTCTATTTCATGTTCATCATCATTGCCAATGCCCTCACCGTGGGCTCCGTGTCCGTCGTCTCCCGGCTCTACACGTCGGGGGACAGGGACCGGTTGCCGACGGCAATCTTCTCCTCCCTCGTCGCGACGGCGGCGGCAGGCGTCCTCATTGCCGCGGCAGGCATCGCTTTCACACCCTACCTGATAAGGCCCCTCAACATCCCGGCCGCCCTCAAGCCCTTCTGCATACCCCTCATCCGGATTTACTCCGCCGGCCTTCTCTTCGAGTATATGGTCATCGGCTGCAACGGGATACTGAGGTCCTGCGACAGGATCAGGGTCTCCCTCATTACCATGGCCATCGTCTGTTCCATCAATATCGCCCTGAATATTTTTCTCGTCTTCTTTACCCCCTTGAGCTTCAGGGGGATCGCCGTCGCGACGACGACGGCCGCCTTTATCGGGAGTATCATCAACGTGTCGCACGTGCGACGGCTCATGACGGGCGCCTGGGCCTTCTCGCAGGCCACAATCGCGCGGATCGTCAATATCGGCTGGCCCATGGGCGCGCTCCAGGTGCTCTGGCAGCTCGGCAGTATCGCGCTTTTCCTCATCATTAGCGCCCTGCCGGAGAACAGGGTCGAAATCCTCGCGGCCCTGACCGCCGGCCTCCGTATCGAATCCGCCGTTTATCTCCCGGCCTTCGCCTTCAATATGGCCAATGCGGTGATCGTGGGAAACCTCCTGGGTGAGAAAAAGGCGGAGGAGGCTTACCGGAGCGGACTGGTGACGGCCCTTGTAGGGGTCCTTGTGGTAACCCTCATCGTGGTCGCCGTCGTTGTCAACGCCCGGCGGATCGCCTCGCTCCTTTCGAGCAACCCACTCGTGGCAAGGGAGAGTGTCCGATACCTCTATATCGCCATGATGAGCGAGCCCTTTATGGCGTGGGGCGCTATCCTGGGCGGGGGTCTTAGCGGGGCCGGCGATACGAAGAACGTCCTCACCCGTGTCGCCTTGAGCATCTGGGCCATCAGGATACCCCTGGCCTACCTGTTCGTCGTCGTGCTCGGCTTCGGAGCGGCATCGGTCTGGTGGTCCATGAATGTCTCCCAGTTCGTGCAGGCCTGTCTGCTCTATAGGTGGTACGCGAAACGGAAATGGCTTGCCCTAGCCCTGCAATGAGCCGCCCTTCGCGCCGTGGGTGAAAGGGGCGGGCCTTGCGTCACACGGCGCACGATTGCGCGGCCTTGCGGGATGGAACCCATGAATGCGAAGTGGAATTATTCCCTTTACATAACCGGCCCATCATGCAATAGTGAGGGAAGATGGCGATGAGGGCGCGCCTTAGAGCGTTCCGCAAAATTGAGTAACGATTCTAATTCCCGTCACCCCGGCGAAAGCCGGGGCCAGTAGTTCATAAGGTCCTGAAAACGCTGGATTCCGGCGTCCGCCGGAATGACGAAGGACAGCCGGAATCAAGGCCGCCAATCGGTAATTATTTTTGCGGAACGCTCTATGCGTCTTTCCGCCGGTCACAATAGACATGGGGGCCGGACCGATGATAAGGAGAGAAGAACTCGAAGACCTTTTTTCGCTGCACGGTTTTACCGATTTCAAATGGATCAAGGCGGGGGACATAAGAACAGGTCAATGGGTCAGGTTCAAGTGCCTCTTCGGATGCCCGGTATACGGAACGAGAGCGAGTTGCCCGCCCAATGTCCCGTCCGTCGAAGAGTGCCGGGAGTTCCTTTCGGAGTACGACGACGTCGCGATCTTTCATTTTGAAAAGTCCTTCGCCTCCACCAAACGGGGGGATCGCGCCTCATGGGGCAGGGAACTCGCCGCGAGGCTCCTCACGCTTGAAAGGGACGTTTTCCTGGCCGGGTATTACAAGGCCTTCCTCGTCTCGTTCCAGGCGTGTGCGCGCTGTGACGAATGCGCGGGCAACCGTCTCGATTGCAAAGACAGGAAGTCTTCCCGTCCGGGGGCCGACGCGCTGGGGATCGACGTGTACGCAACGGCGCGAGGCGTCGGCTATCCTATTCAGCCTTTGAAGGACTACGACGAAACCATGAACCGCTATGCCTTTCTCTTGATAGAATGAGAATCTCCGGTCTGTAGGTACGGCCGGTCCGGTCCTCTCCAACCGATCAACGCCCCTTCGCCGGGCCCCGGACGCGGGCCGCCGTTCTTCCACAGGGTCGCAGCCATATACGGACCATGAACGAAAATGTCTGTTGAAGATCGAACAAATCGCATGGTAATAGGGCGATTAGGGCGAGGTTGCCAGGGGAAAATCGACGGGGTACGCACGATGAAGGATGAGGCCGGGAAAAGGGAGCGGCTCGCGACGGAGGTGGCGAGGCTGCGACGGTTGATGGCGGAGCATGAAACCACATGCGACTATTGCAGGGCAAGGGGCGGCGAGAAGGCGGAAAAGACGTTTCAGGAAAGCGAAATCGGCTTCCGTCTCCTTTTCGAAAAATCGGCCGACCCCGCGCTCATCCTCGACGGAGAGACGTTCATAGACTGTAACGAAGCCGCTTTAAAGCTCCTGAAGTGCAGCGCCAAGGATTCGCTGATCGGCCTTCGTCCCTTCGATATCTCCCCGAAAAGGCAGCCCGACGGCCGTCTGTCGCTCTACAAGGCACGGCAGAATATCGGCGTCGCCCTTGAACGAGGCAGCCATCGGCTCGAATGGGTCCATTGTGATTTCGACGGGCGGGAAATCTGGCTTGATGTCTCCCTCACGGCGATTCCGTTTCAGGGAAGACAGGTTATCTACACGGTGTGGAAGGACATCAGCGAGCGCAAACGGGCGGAGGAGCAGCTCGTCAAGTCCGAAGGGAGGTATCGGGGCCTGTTCGAGACGATGCTGGACGGCTTTGCCGCCGTGAACATGGACAAGCGGATCGTAGAGGCCAATCCCGCCCTTCAACAGATGGTGGGATATACGCAGGAGGAACTCCTCCGTCTCTCGTACGAGGACGTGACCCCGGAGAAATGGCATGTCTTTGAGGAAAATATCGTCCATGGACAGGTATTGACGAGGGGCTATTCCGACTTGTACGAGAAGGAATACCTGAGAAAGGACGGCACGACCATTCCAGTGGAGCTGAGGGTCCATCTTTTGAGGGATGAACTGGGCAACCCGTCGGAGATGTGGGGGTTCATCCGGGACATCAGCGAACGGCAGCGGCGGAAAGAGGCGCTCCTGGAAAGTGAAGAACGGTACCGGAAGGTCGTCCATCTGTCCCCCGTCGGCATCTTTATCCATGTCGGCGGGAGGATCGAGTTCGCCAACCCCGCCTTCGCCCATATGCTCGGCGCCCGGAGCCCCGAAGGGTTGTACGGAAGGCATGTCCTCGATTTCGTCCATCCCGATTATGCGGGCATTGTAAGGGAGAGGATCGAATGTATCATGGTCGACAAGAAAATAACGCCCTTCATGGAACAAAAGTTTGTCCGCCTCGACGGTCTCGTCATAGACGTCCAGGTCACGGGCTCTCCATTCAAGTACCGGGGGCGCGACGGGGCAATGGTCGCCGCGGCGGATATCACCCGGCAAAAGCAGACCGAGGAGGAGCTGAAACACCGGGAGCGGGAACTCGAGGACAAATCGGTGAATCTTGAAGAGGCCAATGCGGCCCTCAGGGCATTGCTGAGGCACAGGGACGAAGACAAGAAGACGCTGGAGAGCACGATCCTGGCCAACATCACGGAGCTTGTCCTCCCTTATATCAAGAAACTGCGGAGCAAGAACCTCACGGACAACCAGTCGATGTACCTCACCATAGTGGAGTCGAACCTGAAAGAGATCATCTCACCCTTCCTGCAGAAGATGACCGCCATATACGCCCATTTCACGCCCATGGAAATCCAGATAGCGGATCTCATAAAGAGCGGCAAAACGAGCAAGGAGATCGCCGAATTCCTGAACATAGGCTCGGGAACCGTTCATTCCCACAGAAACAATATCAGAAGCAAGCTCGGCCTGAACAATAAGGATATTAATCTGCGCACCTTTCTGCTTTCACTCCAGGACTAGTGTAGATAAAACCTCTACACTAGCTATGCAACAACCCACCCTTTTTGTCCTTAACTCCCGGCCCCATTAGAACGATGAAGTATTCATGAACAATATATGCGAAAACAGCATGACGTCCCCTTCCGATCCCATGGAACATGGTCCCGATCAAGGAATAGGGGATCTCCTCCGGACATACGCCCTCGACCTCAGGGCGCTGAACGGGTACACCGAGAAGGATTTTCTCGCCCTTGGTTCATCTCTTTACGGCATTTCTTCCCGGGCGGAGGCCGTTTCACGATCAACGGCTGCAATAGTCGAGCTGGTCGCGAGCGACGAAATCGCGAGAGATATGGAAGGTGTTCGCGAATTGTTCGATTCCATGGAAGGCCGTTTCGTACGGTCGCGGCTCGACCTGGACCGCCGCTTCACCCCGCTTAAACGGATGTCCGATATGGTCAAGAAGGCTTACGGACCCTTGTCCGTCTTTCACGTGGTCGTGAAACGTCTTCGCATGCTGGGCGTTTCGACGAGGATAGAGAGCGCCCGCCTCGGCAGGGGCGACACGGGTTTTGAGGCGCTCGCGGCCAACGTGGAACAGCTTTCGGCGATGATCGCATCGAGGTCGGAAAATGTTCAACTTTCCGGTGTGGGGCACCCATCTCGGTCCTTATCAAACCCCCTCAATACCTCGCCCCATACCTTACCGAGTGCTGCCGGTGTTTCTGCCAGTTGTCCAGGTAGTAGCTGGCCAGTACCTCCGACCTGATAATCAGAAGGTTCTCCGCGTTCTGCTCCTCCGCCGCCCTGGTGAAGTTGAAGCTGCCGGTGATGACCGTCCGCTTGTCGATAATCATCACCTTGTTGTGGGCGGAAGACAGTAACCTCCGAGAATTAGAACAGACCCTTCTCCTTCCATCCTTTGTTTTTGAGACAACGACCTGTCTCTTGACCTATTATCCTTGGTCAGGTGACACCTTTTGCCGCAAGTTTCTGTCTGGCACTGCGTTCACATGCGACTCGGTCCTTCTCAAACTGACTGGGACTTTTGGTTGGGTGCGTGTAAGTTGTTGTACAGCTTCCCAACAGAAGCAAAGCAGGAAACAACCACCATACTCTTTTAGTCATCGCTTCATCGCCCCTTCGCAGGAGAACAGTGTGAAGTAATTGTGAAGTGGAGCCGTCAATCAAGAGGGTATTACCGGGGAGTTTATCACTCCCCGGTTTTCATTTTTCCTTGCAACGCCTACCATCGTCAATCACCGTGGTATCACCGATACCACCCGGCTTAGATTAAGAGTCAGCTGCTCTACCGGACTGAGCTAGCGGCCCACAATTTGAGACTATGTTTATAGCACAATGTTTCCCGAAGTTCAAACGATTCTTCCGTCCGTTTCTTGCCTTCCTCACGCCTCCCGGCCCCGGATGTGTCCTGACCCTCCGGCTCGTCGCCATGCTCGGCCTTCTCACTTTCCGAGCCTCGTCCCGAAGGGGGCTACACGAAGAACGCAAGTCCTTTTACGGCCACGCATTATTCGTCGTAACGTCCGTATTCTGACACATGACGGCCCCGGGCACTCGGCCGGACCGGCACGGGCTCAAGGGCGGCGGGTGTCCCCCCGCAGGGGCGCGCCAACACCCGGACCGTCCGTGGTGAGGGGCGACTCGCTCTTGGGCTGACCTTCATCGCCACGCTCTGTCGGCCCTGTCATGAGCCGGGTGCCGTCGCCGGATAAAGGGCGGTACGGCGGACGGTCGAAGCAGCGGGCGCAAACGGGGAGTAATACCGAGTCGCTTAACTTCGTCACACCTTAGCTGTCTCCTCGTCGCCCCGCCACCCATGCCTTCGGCGTGGGTGGCGCCTTTGAATGCTACTCGGTATGAGAAAAGGATTTGACTATTCTTGTCTCGCATGTTAGATAAAGAGGTGCCCGTTATGGCCCCGAACGACAAGAAGGAGATAATTTCCTCCCTGTTCACCTATGGTACTCTTGGCATCGAGATGGGGGTATCGCTGGCGATAGGCCTCGGCATCGGTTATGAACTCGACAAGCATCTCGGAACATCGCCGATCCTGACGCTCATATTCATGGGTTTTGGCATCGCCGCTGGAATGAAACGTGTCTACACGTTGTGGAGAAAGATGGAGAAGGATGATGAGAGAGACGGCGATCAATGACATAGAAAGGATCAACGTCGCCATCCTCGTGCTCGGGTCGATCGCTTCGATGGCGATTACGCGTGATTTCAGGTGCTTCTTCAGTTTTGGGGTGGCAAGCGCGATTATGACCATCAATTTCCGCTTCTTGAGGAAGATCGTGGAAGGCTTTTTTTTCATGTCCTCTGTCCGCAAGAAAGCGCTTCTCGTCAAGCTGTCCCTCAAGTTCTTCGGCCTTATCGGGCTCGTCGTGCTCGTGGTGGTCTGGGGGAATATAAATATTCCATTTTTCATCATCGGGTTGTCGACAGCCTTTCTCGCCGTGGTGGTTAACCAGGTGATCATCGTCTTCGCTCCCGAGGTAAGGAGGAAACAAGATGGAGCATGAACAGTTTTCGTGGGCTGGCCTGATACCCGGCCTGTCTTCTCTACCCGCCCACGTGTCGAACAGTATTATCGTCTCCGTCGTGCTCCTTGTGATCGTCATTCTCGGTTTTGTGCAGTCGCAAAAGAGAAAGGACGACATCGTGCCCGACGACAGGCTGACCTTCAGGAACCTTCTCGAGATCGTCGTCGAAACGATCTCCGGGCTGGTGGAGGAGACCATGGGACCGAGGGGCAAAGAATTCATGCTGATTATCGGGACCCTTGGTCTTTTTATCCTTTTCAATAACCTCTCGGGCCTCGTTCCCGGCTTTGTTCCCGCCACGGATAATGTGAACACCACGTTCGCCTGTTCTCTCACCGTTTTCGTCATGACCCACTATTACGGTATAAGGGAGCACGGCATGAAATATGTGAGGCACTTTATGGGGCCTGTCTGGTGGCTCGTTCCGATGATGATCCCCATCGAGGTGATCGGTCATCTTTCGAGGCCTCTTTCGCTGGGGATGAGGCTTTTTGGCAATATCATGGGGGATCACCTGGTCACGGGCATCTTCTTTATGCTTATCCCTCTGTTCGTGCCGCTAATCGGCATGTTTCTCGGGACATTCGTCGCCCTTGTGCAGACGTTTGTCTTTATGCTTTTGTCAATGGCCTATTTTTCGGGGGCTGTAGCTCACGAGGAACTCTAATATAATATGACTGGAAGGGGGTGAAAAACGATATGAGGAAAACACTTGCAGTTCTTATGCTTCTGGGCATAGCCCTGAGCCTTTCTTGCGGTGTTGCGATGGCTGCCGAGCCGGCTGCGGCAGGACTCGATTCGCAGGTCAAGGCGATGATCGCGATCGCCGCAGGCATCGGCCTCGGCATTGCCGCCGCGGGCGGAGGCATCGGTCAGGGCAGGGCTATAGCATCGGCGTTGGAGGGCATCGGCAGGAACCCCGGAGCTTCGGGAAAGATTATTACCCCGATGATCATCGGTCTTGCAATGATCGAATCGCTGGTAATATATTCGCTCGTTATCTCGCTGCTTCTCTTCTTCAAGCTTTAGCTCGTTTATGTCGTGGGGGCAGATCACCCATCTGCCCCAAAAATAATGGGTTTCGCGCAAGAAAGAGCGGGGGGGTCCGTCGCCTTTACGGGTTGGTTAAGGCGTTCCTCGGGGATTTCTACGCGGAGTCGAAGAGGGGTACCCTCCAGCACAAGAAGGGGATAGTGGTTTTTCTCTCCTTCGTTTTTCTCTGTTTTGTCATCATCGTTGTAGGCCTGTTCAAGGTCTCCTAGGCGCCCTTCTTCTGTGGCCTGTGCCACAATATGAAGATTTACGTCGATTCGTGGAAGGCCTCGCGTCACAGGCACGTCGACTGCATCAAGTGCCACTACAAACCGGGCCTCGCCAACCACATAAGAGGGAAGTGGCAGGACGGCCAGTTGTCTCTCGTCTACTTCATCACGGGAAAAAGCCCCACGAAGCCCCATGCCGAGATAGATGATTCGAGCTGTCTCCAGAAGGGCTGCCACAAGAGGGCTGACCTGAAGGACGAGATGGTCTTCAAGAACGTCCTCTTCAGCCACCCCCGCCATATAGAACAGATGAGGCGCCAGAAGCAGCTCCGCTGCACGACATGCCATTCCCAGATCGTCCAGGGCCTCCATATGACGGTCACGGACGTGGAGTGCTTCATATGTCATTTTTACAAGGGCGGGGGGAGCGGTGTTCCCACCGGCTGCACGACCTGCCATTTTGAGGCGCAGGGGGACATCCGGATCGACAGGACATTCACCTTCAATCATAAGAGATATATCGGATACAGTGCGCGCGGTGCCACACGAACGTGATCTCCGGCGACGGGCACATACCTGAATTTGCCTGCCTCCAGTGCCACAACAAGAGGGAGATCCTGGAGGCCAGATACACGCCGGAGTTCCTTCACCGGAATCACGTCACCAACCATAAGGTCGAATGCTTCACCTGCCATTCGCCCATCAAGCACCAGATCACGGGACTCCATTACAGGGGGCAGCCGGCGGAGGCATGTTCCGGGTGCCACCAAGGCGGCGAACATCAGGCCGAGGTGTCGATGTATATGGGCAAAGGGGCCAGGTTTGTGCCCGACCGGCCCAACCGGATGGCGGTTATCAATATGGATTGCGACGTGTGCCACCAAAGGGGACCGGGGACGACGCCTCAGGGGACGTGCCGGGAATGTCACGGCGGGCTCACCGATGGGATGATCCAGAGGTGGAAGGGAATAGTGCGGGATGGTCAGGAGAATCTGCTGAAGGAGATCTCGGCGGCAAAGGCGGCCCCGCAGGCGAAATCCGGCGGCAGGGTGACGCAGACGATCAAGGATGCCGAGTATAATTACAATTTCATCAAGAACGGCCACGGGGTGCACAATATCGTCTATACCGCGGAGCTGATGGAGGCGACCGAGAAGGCGCTCCGGGCTGCAACGGGGAAAGGGAAGGACGGTGGGGCCTATGCGGGTGTCGGGGATAGCCTGTCGTGCAGCATCCTCTGTCACGGCCGGATCGCGGAAAAAAAAGGTGCCCTTCGGCAGTGTGAGCTTTCCGCACGCCGCCCATGTCAAAGGGGAAGGCTCATGTCTGACGTGCCACAGCCCCTACGGGGAGCACGGGAAGACCTTTCTGAGGGGATGCAGCGACTGCCATCACGGTCAGGGCAGGGGCAGGGTGCGATGCAGCGACTGCCACCGCGCGGAAGAGGCCATGTTCCGGGGTGAAGGGCTGAAGTGTCGCCGATACGCCCGATGTCATGTGGGACAAGGTCTCCTGCGCCGAGAGCCACAAAAGGGTGAAGCAGGGCAAAAAGGAGAGCAGCGAGGCTATCAAGGCCGGTTGCTCCGGCTGTCACGGAGAGGGATACGGGGACCTTGTAGACGAATGGCAGGCGACGAACGGGAAGCTGAGGGAGGCGTATGCCGCAACGGCTGCGTCGCTCGAGAAGGGGATATCAGCCCTTGAGTCCCGGCAGGGGAGGCGGTCCGTTCCTCTCAGGGCCCGCTACGACGAGATCAGTCACGACATGCAGTTCGTGGTGAAGGGAGGGTTGCATCACAATCCGCAGTACGGGGAGGCCGTCACGGCGAAGGTCAAGAAGAACGTCGACTCCCTCCAGTCCATGATAAAGGCCGCGGAAGCCGGCCGGGCGATCATCATAAAGAAGCCGGCCCGGGGAATATTATACCTTTGACGCGACAACAAAGATGTGGCGAAGATAAGGGCTCGTCAGAAAATAAATGGGCCATCTGGCTCGTCTTTTTGTCCGCCCGCTTCGTTGCGAAAAGGTCATGTACATCCAGTACATTTGGCCTTTCCGCGCCTCGCCGATCGGCCAAAACTCCTTCGCCATCTGACTCATTTATTTCCTTCCGAGCCCTAAGCTACTTGGTATCACTCCCTGAGTATGATGACCTGCTCCCGTGAGGGTGTGCTTTCGTTTCCGCTTTGGTCTACAGCCGTCACATAATAGGAGACGTACCGAGGCTCCGCGGGCGGCTTTTCGTCTAAGAACCGGGGCGCCTGCTGAAGGGTCGCATTGACCTTCTCCGTTTTTCCCGCCGCTATCCTGTAGACGTTGTATCCGGCGACGTCGCTTTCAGGGCTAGCCGTCCAGGCGAGGAGAACGCCGCCGTTCTTCTTTTGGAGCGTGAGGCCCGCGGGCGGGGCGGGGGGTGTCATTTTTCTGGGCGTTGCCGATATCGCCGCCCCCTGTCCTTCGAAGGAGACGGTTCCCTCCATCTTCACCGACCTCACCTCGTAGCGGTACGTTTTCCCGTTCTGGAGGCCGGAATCGGTAAACTGGGAGGCCGCCAGCGGCGCCGGGTTGAGGGGAAAGAGCGGATAGACGGCGTTGTCCCATCGGTAGACATTGTAGAGGAGGTCGTCCGTCCTCTCCCACGAGAGGATGATGCTCGACTCCTCTTCCTTGGGCTCGAGGACCTTCGGGGGGGACGGAGGGTTCTGCCACGTGATGGAGAAGACGTTTGAGCCGTCCATCTGCACGCCCTTCGAGGTGTAGGGGTATGCCCTGTAGCCGTCAGCGACGCCTGCCCTGAGGTCGTTGTCATAGGTGTAGAGCCTGCCGTTGCGTATGGTATAACCCTGCCTGTCCGTCAGGCGGATATCCTTCCACGGCTCGAAGGCCCCTCCGCAGGGTCCGCAGCTTTTGACGATCCTGAAACCCGCGAGGTCCTTCACGGGCGTCCCGTCCCTGTTCCGTGTGGGGATCGTGAAAGAGATGAAGAGGAGGCCGTCTTTCACGTCGCCCCGGAGGTCGGATATCGTTGTCGGCACGGGCAGCCCCTTGGGCATGGGAGGTCCCTTCTTGCCGCAGGCGACGAGGAGAAGGAACGCGAGACCGAGGCTAAAGGCCGCGAAGATAAGCCGATTCTTTCTCAATCTGTCCCTCGACCTCACGGAAGCTCGCCCCGCCCGGCGTTTTCCTGTTTTCCACCACGTGATGGGGGTTGATATAGTCGAAAACCGTCTCATCGAAGACGCCGGAGTAGCGCTTCATGTCATCGAGGCCCATTTCCCAGAGAAAAACGCGCTTTTCCTCGCACGCCTTCACCATCGTCCCGACGATATGGTGGGCCTCCCTGAAGGGGACGCCCCTGGCCGCGAGGTATTCCGCCATCTCCACGGCCGGCATGAAGCTCGTCATGACGGCCCGCTCCATGGCCCCCCTGTTGATCGAAAGGCCCTCTATGGCGAGTTTCATGATCGCGCACGCGTCCCGGGCGGCCGCCATCCCCTGGAAGAGGGGCTCCTTGTCCTCCTGGAGGTCCCTGTTGTACGTGGAAGGAAGGCCCTTGACCAGCAGGAACAGGCTGAAGAGGGCGCCTATGGAACGGGACGCCTTTCCCCTTATCAGCTCCAGGGCGTCGGGGTTCTTCTTGTGGGGCATGAGGCTGCTTCCCGTGCAGAGGCCGTCCGGCAGGGAGACGAAGGAGAACTCCTCCGTGGAAAAGAGGATCAGGTCCTCCGAGAGCCTGCTCAGGTGGAGCATAATCATGGCGGCGCCGTAGAGGGCGTCGAGGACGAAATCGCGGTCGGAGGCGGCGTCCATGCTGTTTTCGGAGATCCGTGAGAACCCGAGGCGCTCCTTCAAAAACGGGCGGTCGAGTCCGAGGGTGGAGCCGGCCAGCGCCCCGCTCCCGAGGGGCATCACATCCGCGCGCGTCCTGGCCTCGGCGACCCTCTCCCGGTCCCTCTTGAGGGCATAGTACCAGGCCATGAGGAAATGGGCAAAGGGGACGACCTGGGCCCTCCTCGTGTGGGTGTATCCCGGCATGATAGCCGTCTTCTCCGCGCGCGCCTTCCCGACGATCGCCTCCATGAGCGACTTCAGGTCCCCGTCGAGGCGCGCAAGCTCCTCCTTGACGTACATCCTCGTATCGAGGGAGACCTGTTCGTTCCGGCTCCTTCCCGTATGGAGCTTCTTTCCCAGCTCGCCGACCTTCTCGATGAGCCTCTGCTCGACGTGCATGTGGATATCCTCAAGCTCGTCCCGGAAGGCGAGCCTGCCGTCCGCTATCTCCGATTCTATCTCAGCCAGCGCCCCGACGATCCGGTCTTGCTCGTCCGCGCTCAAAAACCCCGTCCTGCAGAGCATCTCCGCGTAGGCGACGCTCCCCTCTATGTCATGGCGGAAGAGGCGCCAATCCGTCTTTATCGACGAGCTGAAGCGCTCCATGAGCGCGTCCGTCGACCCCGTGAACCTCCCTCCCCACGCCTTCACGCCCGCTCCCCGAATATGGCGGTGCCGATGCGCACCATGGTCGCCCCCTCCTCGATGGCGACGGGGAAATCGCCGGACATCCCCATGGAAAGCTCCGTCATGGTCATGGCGAACTCCCTGTTCATCTCCTGGAGCAGCTCGCGGAGGCGCCGGAAAATGGGGCGCGCCTCCTCCGGGTCTTCGCTGAATGGGGGCATGGTCATGAGGCCGCGGGGGGTAATGTGGCCGAGCCTACCGACCCGCTCCAGCATCGATCTGAGGCCGTCCGCCGTGGCGCCGTGCTTCTGGGGCTCCCCGGAGAGGTTGACCTCGAAGAGGATGGACAGGTCCTTTCCATGGCGGTCGAGGTCTTCGAGCAGCTCCCACCTGTCGACCGACTGGACATAGCTGAAAAGGCGGGGTATATATTTCACCTTGTTCGCCTGCGCGTGGCCGATCATGTGCCACGTGGTCCCCGGCTCGATGGCCTCTATCTTCCGCCGCGCCTCCTGGATGTAGTTCTCTCCGAAATCGCTCACCCCGAGGGCTATCGCGGCGCGAATCCCTTCCACGTCAACCCTTTTCGTGACGGCGACGAGGCGCACCGCATCGGACGGACGTCCGGCTTTTTGACAGGCCGCGAGTATCTTATCCCGTACAGCGTCGAGGGATTCCCGGATATTGTTCACGAAACGATGCCCAGGGAAAGAAGGGCCTCCGTGATCTCGCAGATGGGGAGACCGACCACATTGGTATAGGAGCCCTTTATTTCCTTTACCATGTAGCCGCCCTTCCCCTGTACCGCATAGGAACCGGCCTTGTCGAAGGGCTCCGACGTATCGATGTACTTCGCTATTTCCTCATCCGTCAGGTCCTTGATGAAGACCTTTGTCTCGGCGACGTCCTGGTAGACGATCTGCTTGGACATGTTGAGGATGCAGTAGCCGGTAAAGACCTTGTGCCAGTTGGCCCGAAGCCTCTTGAGCATGGCAAAGGCGTCTTCCTCCGTCTTCGGCTTGCCCAGGACCCTCCCCTTGTGGACGACGACAGTATCGGCGCCGATAATCCACTTGTCCGGGAAAAGGTCCCCCACCTTTTGCGCCTTTTCGCACGATATCCGGAGGACATAGTCCTTCGGCGACTCGTAGGGCTTCCTGCGCTCGTCGATGCCGGGCGGGATAATGGAGAACGATACGCCGAGGGTCCGGAGGATATCTATTCTCCTTGTCGACTCGCTCGCGAGGACTATCGCGTTTTCATCGTTAACGTGGAACATCGTAAGAAAATAATATGAATTTATCCTCAATTCAAGTTAAATATATGGTTCCGGGGTTTCCGCGGTCCATTAGCGCCTGACGTAACGCGGCCAAACACGCGGGCCGCACAGGCCCGTGGGAAGGCGCTTTCGGAAATAGCGGCAGCCGCCCCCCCTGGCATGGATGCGGCGCGTCTGCCCGCGTCTTATACTATATAATTGAGAATCCGATCCATGATCAACGTGATCACGACCGTCACCGGCAGAGAGACCCTGGAGAAGATAGGGCGGCTGCTTCTCGAAAAGAGACTCGTCGCCTGCTGCCAGATTATCGGACCGATCACGAGCACCTACTGGTGGAAGGGGCATCTGGAGGAGGCGGAGGAGTGGATCGGGATCATGAAGACGCGGCGCGAGCTTTACGGGGACGTCGAAAGAGAGATAAGGGCGCTTCATCCCTATGAGGTGCCCCAGATAGAGGCGGTGGAGGCATCATTCGTGCTTCCCGATTACGATTGCTGGGTCAACGACGAGACATCGCCGGCCGGATGAGATCGGTCCGCACGCCGGCGGATGTACGGATACGGGCCGTCTTCGGCCGCGACGCATGAGGGCCAAGGGAGCGGAAGACTGAAACCGGAGACCGGCCGGACAAGGGGTGAAGGTGGTGAACGCGATGAAAGCGGTTGAGGTGAAGAACAGGATTTATTGGGTGGGCGCCATAGACTGGGCTATCCGGGACTTTCACGGGTATGAGACGCCCCGCGGAACGAGCTACAACAACTATCTCATCCTCGACGAAGAGCCGACGCTCGTCGATACGGTGAAACACGATTTTGCGGATGTGACGATCAAGAACATCAGGGGCATCATCGAGCCGGAGGCCATCAGGCACGTCATCATCAACCATATCGAGAACGACCACGCGACGGGCATAGACCGGGTGATGGCGCTTGCGCCGGACGCCACCCTCTACATGACGGAAAGGGGGAAAAAGGGGCTCGCCCGGTTTTTCGATCTCTCGAACTGGCGCATCAGGACGGTCAAGACGGGCGACACGCTGAGGATCGGAAAAAGGAGCATCCTCTTTTTGGAGACGCCCATGCTTCACTGGCCCGATTCGATGGTCTCCTATGTGCCCGAGGACAAGGTCCTCTTCAGCCAGGACGCCTTCGGCCAGCATATCGCCTCGTCGGCCCGCTTTGACGACGAGTTCATCGCGTGCGCGTCGCTCGCGGAGCTTGAGGATGCGGTCATCGACTACTACGCCAATATACTGATGCCCTTCGGCCCGCTCATCAAGGGGAAGATCGCCGAGATCCAAAGGCTCGGCCTTGAGCTTGAGGTCATCGCCCCGGACCACGGCATAATCTGGCGCGAGGACCCCGGAAGGATACTGCGCACGTACCTCGATATGGCGGAGGGGAAGGCGGCCCTCAGTGTGTGCGTCGTCTACGACACCATGTGGGAGAGCACCGGCCACATGACCCAGTCCATCGCGAAGGGCGTCAAGGATGCGGGTCTCGAATGCAGGGTGGTCAAGCTCCGGGCCACGCCGCAGAGCGTCGCGGTAAAGGAATTCTGGAAGGCAAGGGGCACCCTCATCGGCTCGCCGACGCTCAACAACACGGTCTTTCCCGCGATTGGCCAGTTCCTCACGTATCTCAAGGGTCTTCGGCCCAAGAACCGGATCGTGGGGGGCTTCGGCAGCTTCGGATGGGGCGGGGGCGCGGTGAGGGACGTGTACGAGGCCGTGGGGCAGATGGGCCTCGAAACGTATGAGCCGGGCATCGAGGTGCTCTACCGGCCCGCCCTGGAAGACGAACAGAGGTGCTATGATTTTGGATACGGGTTTGCGGGAAAAGTGAAGGAATACCACGGGAGATTCCTATTCGGGCAAAGTGGGCCGTAAGAGAAAGGCGTGGGCGCGCCCGCGCGCGAAGGCCCCAAATTAAAGACAGGAGGGAACGATGCCAGGCAGCGAGGAGAACCTGAAAGAGGCGTTTGCGGGAGAATCACAGGCCAACAGAAAATATCTTGCCTTCGCGGCGAAGGCGGACCAGGAAGGGTTCAGCCAGGTTGCGAAGCTATTCCGGGCAGCGGCGGAGGCCGAGACCGTCCACGCCCATAACCACCTGAGGGCGCTGGGCGGCATCAAGGGCACCAAGGAGAACCTCGAAGAAGCCGTGAACGGCGAGGTATTCGAGTTTCAGAAGATGTATCCGGCAATGATCGGGACGGCGAAAAGCGAGGGGAATAAAGGGGCCGAGACCACCTTCCACTATGCGAACGAGGTGGAAAAAATCCACGCGGAACTCTACAAGAAGGCCCTCGACACCCTGGGCAAGAACACCGAGACCGATTATTACGTCTGTGGGCGCTGCGGCAACACGGTCGAGGGGGGGCCGCCCGATAAGTGCCCTATCTGCGGCGCGCCGAGGTCCCTTTTCAAGAAGATAGATTAAGGACCGAATAAATGACCCTGCTGCAAGCAGCAGGGTATGGAGTCTCTGCGGGCTTTGCCCGCAGAGGGGGCGACCGGGTACCCGCGAAGTGGGTGTCCCAATAATTGCCGGCGGAGCGAAGCGGAAAAAGATTCTCCCTGCAGCAAGCTGCAGGGAATCCACAAGTTGATCGCCCGTGCCGGGGGGCGAGGCGGACGGAGCCCCCCCTCGGCCACCCGCTTGTGGGACTCAAATTTCTTCCTTACTCTTGCACTATGCACCAACCTGATTTACTATAGTATAGATAAACTATCTTGAGTCATACGATCAAGATAAAATATCTTGACAAAATAAGATAGTTTATCTTATATACTAGTATTCCTATAGGCTAAGAATAAATTTAGTGGGCGCGGAAGGTGCATGGTGACCTTATTACAAAAAAAGGGGTGGTGGCGTATGACCATTTGAGCACTTTGTGGCGCGCCGGCCTGACGGGAGCCTATATGACAAGGTCGTACCATAAAAACATTCGACCAGAAAACTGGAGAATCCTTGCATGGCAATAAGGCGCCTCGATCCTGCCCGCCAACCTGGGGGCAACAACCTGACGGGCAGCAGGCTGGGCCTGGGCGACGGCTTCACCTTAAGCGCACAGTACGCATTTTAGCGTAAAACCTGAGCGGGGAAGGGACAATGTCGGTACCATCCGGGCCACCAGAGACGTTAACGTATAAGGATTAAATGGAGGTCAATGGCAAATAATGTCTGACCGGACAAAGAATAAAAGGTTGGCGATTATCTGCTTCAGCGGCGATTTCGACAAACTGACGGCCGCCCTTACGCTTGCCACGGGCGCGGCGGCGATGAATTTTGACGTGAGTATATTTTTCACCTTTTGGGGGCTCAACGCGATAAAGAAGAAAAAAGGAAGGAGCTTTATCGGCAAAGGGGTTCTGGCCCGCTTTTTCGGTTTTTTAATGGGGGGACTGGGTAGCGTTCCCCTGAGCCGTCTGAATTTTCTCAACATAAGTCCCAAATTAATGAGTTACATGATGCATAAACGCAACGTGGCCACGCTCCCGGAACTGGTGGAGGCCGCCAAAGCATTGCATATCAATCTTTACGCCTGCGAAATGTCGATGCACATACTGGGTCTCACCAGGGAGGATTTCATCCCTGAAATCAAGGATGTGCTCGGTGTTCCCGGCTTCCTGGAACACTCTGAAGGGGGCGACCGGATTTTCGTTTAGACGATTTTGACGCGCGAGCGTTGGTGGAAAGATGCAGGGAGGCAAATGATGAAGATATTTCAATTGGATGTCACAAAAGATCATTGCCCCATGACGTTTGTGAAAACAAAACTGGAACTGGAAAAGCTTGGCGAAGGAGACCGTCTGGACGTTCTGGTCAACGAAGGGGAACCTCTGGAAAATATTCCCGCAAGCGCGAAAGAACAGGGGTTCACTGTCACGGATATCCGTCACGTTCAGGGGGCTGTTTACAAAATAACCATTGCAAAGGGGGATGGTAAGGGTTGACGTAGTGCGGTGGCCGTGATTGTTAAAACACACAGTGAGTCAGCAAAATCGACAAAAGTATAGAAAGGAGAATGTATGTCAGATAACTTGATACAACGCAGTGTCACGACCTCCGTCGCCCGGAATTTGGCCGACACGACCAAGACCGCGCCGCAGATGATGTCCATAACACCACGATTCCTGTTGAGTCTGCTGCCGTGGGTTCATGTCGAGGGTGGAACGTTTCGGGTGAACCGGACCAAGGTGGAATTAAGGAATGCCGAACGGGTCGAATTGGATTTTGCCGAAGGCCTCGCTTCCTTTCAGCCGCAGGCCCTGCGCAGCGTCCCGCTTTTCTCGAAGCTTCCGGACGACATCATTACCCACATGGCAAAGCATTTCAAGACAGAAGAAGTCACGCTGGGGAACAAACTGGTTGTGGAGGGGGAGGACCGAAGCAAGTTTTTCATCATCGCCCGGGGGCAGGTGGAGGTATTGAGCAAAGGCGCGCACGGCAGTGATTTGCGCATTGCCCTTCTCACTGAAGGGGAATATTTCGGTGAGGTGGAATTGGTTTCCGATAAGGCTTCCGATGTGACTGTGCGGACCATAACGCCCTGCATCCTCCTGACATTTTCACGAAAGGATCTCGATGGTATCCTTGGAGAGCTTCCCAACCTGAACCAAGCATTCAAAAAGGCCATCGATGAACATCTTGAGCTGCTCTCGACGGTTAATAAATATGGCGAAAAGAATATCGACCTCGTTTCCGGTTTTGCGGAAAACGTAGAGATTCCTGAGACTTTTGTCGACTATTCCGAAAAACCGCGTGAGCACTCTTTGAATGCGATACAGACCGTCGTCCGCGTGCATACCCGTGTCTCCGACCTCTATAATAATCCGTACAACCAGCTCGATGAACAGATGCGTCTCACGATCGAAGGGATAAAGGAGCGCCAGGAATGGGAACTGATTAACAGCAAAAAATTCGGCCTCCTCAATTCCGTGCATAACGCCATGCGGATAAGCGCCCGCTACGGCACACCGACACCGGACGATCTGGATGAGCTTTTGGCGCTGGTCTGGAAAAAACCTGCTTTCTTCCTGGCGCATCCCAAGGCTATCGCGGCTTTTGAACGGGAATGCACCTGGCGCGGCGTTCCGCCCGTGACCATACAGCTCTTCGGCGCCCCCGTCATTACCTGGCGTGGGGTGCCTTTGGTGCCCTGCGACAAATTGGAGGTGAAGAGCAGATATAGATCGAACCAATGGTTCGGGACAACCAGTATCCTCCTGCTCAGGGTGGGCGAGAACGAGCAGGGCGTCATCGGGTTGCATCAGGCCGGCATTCCCGGAGAAATATCGCCGAGTCTATCAGCCCGTTTGATAGGACTCGATACGCTCGGAGTCGCATCTTACCTGTTGTCGCTCTATTTCTCGTGCGCGGTTCTTACCGACGACGCCCTTGGTGTGCTGGAAAACGTCGAAGTAGGCTACTACCATGACTACTCACACAGAGGAGCTGAGAATCTCACGGATGGCTGCGGGATATAGATCGTGAGAGGCCGGCCGCTGACCCTAAAAGTTCTGTCCGGCATTGCCGGCATTAGAAAATGAATTGAAGCAGGTGCGCCTATGGATATTTTGAACCCTAAAGTGATAGCTGAAAAGGCAACAAGATTATTGAACGAGGTCCGCGGCAACGTTTCTCTCCCGGAAAATGCGGCCGATAGCGGACATATAACGGAAATCCCCGAGTCGCTCATCAATAAGAAGGATTTACCGGAAGAGCGGCGTGAGCCGGACAGCGTATCCGGCTTAGCCGAAAATGGACTTGATCTGGAACGGATCGCCGACATCTTCGAATCATTTAGTCGGAGGAAAACCAATAGCGAAGATGCGCAGGGTTAGGTAGGGTAAACTCTTCTGTGTGAATTGAAAAAGGAGTGAAAAAAGGGCGTACCTCCTATAAAATGACGTGTCACGACCAAATGATACGGATCTTATGAGGAGGCACACCGATGAAGC
>JBEKJU010000016.1:0-33494 GCA_050011095.1 Syntrophorhabdales bacterium | reverse complement strand
GTGGTGAGTCAAGCCTCAGTGAGCCCATTCAGGGGCAAAACTACGGGGCGATCGTCGCGGCCATGAGCCGCGCCGTCGACCAGCTGGGCAAGGAACTTGTGGGGGCCATGAAACCGATGCTCGCGCAAGCGGCCGCGGGAGCCCGCTCTTCGGGCGCTGCACGGCTCCGTGGACGATCTCCGGACAACCAGGGGAATCTGTAGCAACCCCACACAACCGCATTGCCGGATGTTGCGGTGAACTGACTATTCACACCTTTATTCGCCCCTTTCTTCTGCTCCGGATCACGATATAGAGCGTGAGCAGCATGTTCGGCGGAACCATCAGGGCGCTGAAGGCCACGAGGGGCGTCTGTACCGCCGGGCCGGGAAATGTTTCCAGGGCGATGAAAAGACACAGGGCAACGTTCCGCATACCGGTCACCGTGGCAAGGACCGGCCTGGTTTCCCTCGCCGGACCGCCCATGAACCAGCCCACCGTCATAGAGCTGCCGATCAGTGTCAGCATACAAAGGAGACCTTCTTTTCCCACGGCATTCATCGCCCCTTTACGCTCACCCATGATGAGCAACGTTACCATGATGAAGGTGATGGCGCTGATGAGCGCGCATGGCTTCGAAATCCTTTCCGCCAGACGGTTCGCCCCGCTGCGCACCAACATTCCCAGCGCAAGGGGAAGGAGGAGGAAGAGGGTAATGAAGAACAGGACGGGTCCGTAGCGTATAACCACTGAGATACGAGCGGGATGCAGCAGTTCCAGAAGAGCCGGAGAGATGAATACGGCGAAGAAGGAGAGCATAAAGGCACTGCCGCCCGCGAACAACGACGCGTCCTTGATCTTGCCGGTAAATTGAAGCGCGCTTATTCCGCCGGGCGTGCAGGCAAGAAGCAGAAGGGCGCAAACCGCCTCGGGTTTGAGCGGCAACGTCCTGCTCATGACGAACCCGATTGCGGGCACCACGGCGAAATTGGCAAGCAGGGAACGGAGTAGCAGCCGCTTCGATGCCAGTAACAAACGCAGGTCCGCTGTTCCGGTTTGCATCCCGATGCCGAGCATCGACGTGATGACAAAGACGAACATCAGAACCCTTGGGAGTGTATCCATCAGAAACATAGTAATCTCCTCCCCTCGTCACAGGGAACCGCGCGTGAGGTTCTTTCACGTCACCGGTCATGTTCCGAAAGCCCTACACCAGGTTTATCCTGAGCACAGTGGTGATGGTGAGGGCTAACCCTATCAACACAATTGCAACGGCGGTCAAAAAACCTGGTCTCACGAAGATTTTACCCCTCGCTCCGGTCAGCCGGGTGATCGTCTGCGCGTATTCAATGATGGCCAAGAATAGGGGCGCCGTCCCTACCAGGAGCAGAAAGAGCCCGATATTCCTTGGGGTGTGAGATCGCAACTTGGTATCAGTGGCCGGCTCCGCTTGCTACGCTGGTGAGCCATTGAACCATAGGCTGCCGCACTATGCTCCTTTCTATCTTCCGTGGCATCGCTTAAACTTCACCCCGCTGCCGCACGGGCACGGATCATTTCTCCCCGCGTTTGCGAAGCTCTCCTTAAGAGCGCCCTCCTCTCTTGCCAAAATAGCTATCACCTCGGAGGCCGGCCGGTTTCCCCGAAGCAACTCTGCCATGATCCGCATGGGTCCGTCCGCATGCTTGAAGAAGGCCTTGTAGCCTTCGCAGAGGTAGTTCAGTCCCGGCTCATTCCCGGGTGCTTGAGCGAAGCGGTTTTTTGGGCACTCACCGTTGCAGATGGAGACGAAATCGCATTCCAGGCAGTAACGGGAAAGCATCTTTCTTTTGTTCTGCCCGAACTCTTGCCGCCTCGCAGAAGTAACAAGATCGACCATCGGCGTCCTGAGAATATTCCCAAGATAGTAATTCGGCTCTACAAAGTGGTCGCACGAATAGAGGTCCCCATTATGCTCCAGGGCCATGCCGAGACCGCAAGTCGGCCCGAAGATGCAGACGGTTCCGGCCATTCCGAGCCATCCGGCAAGGGCCCCGTCGAAGTTGAGGACAAACGTCATGCCCACATCCCGCCTCACCCATTCGTCGAAGATCCCGATCAGGAAACGTCCCCACCGGTCCGGCCTCACCGACCTGTCCGTGACCTTGTTTCCTTCCTGGAGGCCGGTCTCCCCGTTCTCGTTGATCCGCTCGACAACGGGAATGAACTGGATGTAGCGAACACCGAGCACGTCCCGGAAGAACCGGTACACCTCCAGGGGATGATCGGCGTTTTTCGCGTTGACCGTGCAGAGGATGTTGAACTCTACTTTGTGTCTCCTGAGAAGCCTTGCGGCCCCCACGACACGGTCGAAGGTCCCGTGGCCCCCTTTGTCTTTGCGGTAGACGTCGTGAAGTTCCCGCGGACCATCCATGCTCAGGCCGATCAGGAAGTTATTCTGACGAAAAAATTGACACCACTCATCATTGAGGAGGATTCCATTGGTCTGGAAGGTGTTCTCAATCCTGGCGCCCTGCCTCCGGTACCTTTTCTGGAACTCCATGGAGCGCCGGAAAAAATCGAGCCCCATCAAAGTAGGCTCTCCCCCCTGCCATGCCACAGTCACCCGAGGAGCCTGGTGAGCTTCAAAAAGCTGCTTGATATAGGCCTCATGGACCTCGTCGGACATACGGAAATTGCTTCCCGGATAGAGCTTTTCCTTCTTCAGGAAGAAGCAGTAGTCGCAGCTCAGATTACAGGCCGACCCTGTGGGCTTGGCCATGACGTGAAATGCCTTTGGATAATCGCTCAAGGTCACCTACCTGCCTTGTGCTTTTATTGTTTCTTCGTCTCCCGGAGGCCGGTGTACTGCCGATCGCGAATCGATAGGACAGTGCGTGGAATCTTTGTCCCTGCCATAACCATAACCTCCTTTTTGGCTCGTGTTCATGAGAGGGGGCAACCTGGTGCCTACCTTCAGTCAGGACTCCTGCTCAGATCCCCGTGAAGATCGCTAAGACTCTCCTGGCTTGGCCTGATCGCTCCCCGTAGGGGCTGGTCAAGATCCATGATCAGCCACATAACCGAAGCTATCAGAATGGCAAGCACAATAGCAAGCATTCCCGGCCGTCTGCTCCGCATGTTGAAATAGGCGCCAAAAAGCCACATGGCCACGACCGACACCAGAAAGAGCACTGCGTAAATGGAAAAGGGGACCCTGTTCTTGAACGCAGCCAACCGCATGGTGCTGATGTCGATCATCTGGTTGAGTGTCTGAAGCAGCAGGCCACGCACCGGGTTCGGGTTCTCTCGTGCCAGGACCGACGCCTGGGCCCACAGCGCTTCCTGGAGTTGCTTCGACCGGTCGACAAGCTCACGTAGTTTCTCCGGAGTGTCCGCCGGGGGCTTGTCTATTTCGAGCCGCACCGCGACGTACTTGCGCAGCGATTCCCGCATTTCTGCACCCGCTGGTTCCGGCAGCGTTCGCGTCCTGAGATAGGTAGTGCCTATGGCATTGGCTTCATCCACAATCAGTTGCCTCCGCATTTCAAAACGGCCCTCGGACAGGGTGAAGGTGAAGCCAAGCATAAGGGCGAGCAGCGTCATGACACCGCCCAGCATCAGGGCAATATCCGTATTCTCGATGCCGTTCCTCTCACGGGCTTTCCATATCTTTATCCGAAAACCGACCTCCTCTGTCACAATGAGAAGGACAGTTAGAACCGCACAAAGGAAAAATGGGTCTGCCCGGTAAAAAGCGCTTATCATGGAGGACTCCTTATATTTACTATCAGTCCCTTTTCACTAACCGTCAATGCCTCTGTCCCGTGCTTCCTGCCTGAGGACGGGGGACCGCGTCATCCTTGACACACCTCCCACCCGACATCAATTTTAAATATGGTTTGGTTATGGCAAATAGCCTTTCAAGAAACGTCAAAAGTCCCATGATCGGTCTCATCCAAAGTAAGGACGAGGCAAAATGTATTACACGGACGCGACCGGAACGGCGACGATAACCGGTAGCAAGGATTGCCCCTCGCCTGAAATGGAGTAACGTTGACATAATTTGTCCTAGGTACCGAAGGCCGGAGAACCACTAAGACGCCGGACTGATGTTAATCATAAACCGCATGATGCATAGGGGGCGAAACATGATTATTCTGTTCGTGGTGATCTTGATAGTCGCTGCACTGGTGATTTTTTCCGTCCAGAACGCCAACCCGGTGACCGTATCCTTTATCCTGTGGCAATTCAATGCGTCTCTAGCCATAGTAGTCTTCCTTGCCCTTGTGGCAGGGGTGATTATCATGGCTGTCATTTCTCTGAGGATGCGATTGAAAAAACCGAAGAAAGGATGCGTGGTAAAGGAAGACCGCGTCCCCTCCGGGGATAGAACCGTCTCAACGACGGAAAAAGAGACAGAGGCTCCACAACGGTAGTTGCTTTGGCGTGGAAGCATCAGGCGTTGGCCAACGTGAATAAGCAAAAACCGGCTGGAAGCAGAAAATTCTACGCGAAATGGTGGAGTATTACATAAATTTCGTCTATCTGGCGTGTTATTTCGGTTTGTTTGCCTGGTATCGAAGATTGATACTGGCTGAGTATCAGATCAGCTACTTGAACTGCGGGGTTAGCCTGGTAGAGGCCCTGGTTCTGGCCAAAGTCATTATGCTGAGGGATGCCTTACGCCTTGGTCGGGGGCTTGTGGACATGCCTTTGTTTTTCCCCACCCTATAAAAGGGCGGTTGTGTTTACCCTCCGGTTTGCGGTTCTTACCGTTTTCGAGTACACGGCAGGCGGATTTCTGCGCGGAAAAGGTTTGACTGCCGGTCTGAATGAGATTACGAGTAAAGGAAAATATGAACTGGCGGCCAGGTGTTTGGTCACGTTCTCACCTTTATGCCATTCTTCGCTTTCAAGGAATTGGGGCGAATGCTCGGTGAAGGCAAAATAGGCGAACTGTTTTTCCACAGTTTGCTTAATGGTCGGCAATGTGGTAATCTAATGTTCTACGCATATCGACCATCGGCGATGGCTCATGACCGGCGGGGAGCATATCACAGCGGAATGCGCCTCGGTTTTCTGAATGTGCCGTTCCCGGCACACCGGATTCGGTCTTTTGGATCAGGCTCAGAGGACGCTGAAACGACGGCAGCTTCTGACATCCCACTGTTCGTACCCTTCTTAGGCTAAGGTGTTTTTCGTGCCCTCTCATGCGCGCCTGACAGTTTGACAGTCCTGTTTTTATAGCAATAAGACCATACCATGGTCAACAAGAGGAGGGTTCGTGATCGAGCGTAAACCTGCGGAAGTGAAAATGATAGCAGTACAATTGACTACCGATGAAGGGGCGTTCATCTGCAATATCGATGAATCGGATATTACAAAAATGGCTGCCAGGGAATCGGGCACGTTCATTATCATCCATCATGCCATTCGGCTCGACGCAATGTTCGAGGGACAATACGAGATCCATAGGAAAAAGATGATAGAAACAAGCGCAATCGATTTCTTCCAGTCCTTCACAAAGAAATCACGGCGTATTCTACGGAAGGTGTCGGCCAAGCGATGACCGGAAGGGGAACAAATGGGCAGACGGGTTCTTTTTGTGGACGGTGACCGGACGATAGTCGAGGCGATAAACGCCATGCTTGTGGGCATGGGACACCACGTACGCATGGAGACGAGCGGCGTGGACGCCCTGCGCGTTTTTTCCAAAAATCCCGGAGGGTTCGACCTCATCATCGCCGATCTGGGTATGCCGGACATGTCGGGGTTACTCCTGGTAGAAAAGCTCCTGTTGGTGCGCTCTGATATCCCCGTTGTTCTTCTGACCGGATTGGAGGGCCAGGCGCAGTCGAAGGCCAGAGAATCAGGTATCCATTGGTTCGGCATGAAGCCGTTGTCAATGACCGACCTTGCCGCAACGGTGGAAAACGCCCTGGCGGAAGCGGCCTAGGAGCCTGTCGGAATATTCCTGACCCAAATTTATATTTTCCCTTTGATTTGGTTTTCTTTGGATATTCACGTGTCCATGGGCATGCTAACCCCACGACTTTCACCACGCTTCCCACTTTAAACCGAGCAAGGCGTCAAATATTGAATTCTCCGGCACGCACCCTGGACAGGGCATCCGGGACATTTCTCCCAAGGGTGATAATGCCGAGGCGGGAGGTTCCCGCTGGCAGCGCGCCGGCTTTATGGTTTGTTGGGCTACCCCCGGCAACGCGAGAGCAGTTCGACGTTATCCAAGCCGCAGCGAAAGGAGCGACGCCCTGGCATCTCCCCCGCTTATGTCCGGTACAACCCTCAGTTCCAGCACCGTCACCCTGTCGAGATTGACCGCGTAGTCCTCGACCTCGCGGCTCGCTCCGGGCGGGCTGAAGGTATACTGCTGGCGAACAATTTCCCGGTAAGATCGCCCGCCGTCTTCCGACCAGCGCAGCACGAACTCATGGGTCCGCTCCCGCCTCCCTTCCTCGAATACGAGATGAACCCGACTGAGTGCCTGCGGTTCGTCGAAGAGCAGGCGAATCGTCTGCTCCCCGGCAACACCTGCCTGCCAGCCCGGCCCGCCGCCGGCTGTCAGCGCCGACTCGATCGGGTATCCCGCCTCTTCAGACGTGATCTCGACCTCTGCGAGACGCTCCAGGTCCAGCCAGCCCTGATCGATAGATGAGGGCTCCTTCGAACTTCGATTGATAATCCGTTTGCGCATCATACCCTCCTCCGCGTCATCACGATAGCGCCCTGGGAGACCCTTTACGAGTACGGATAACGTGATCGATCTTCACCATCGCGCCTTTCCGTCTTCATTCTTTCATAGGTATCACCTGAAGGATACCGTTTAAATATAGGACTTGAATGGGAAGTCCTCAAGCATGCCCCGTTGCCCTACCGCGCGCCGGTAGACGTTTCCCGTATCCTACCCGAATATCCCGCAAGTCGAAGTCTCTGTTGTTGACTCGGATGACGCTTCTCCGGGATGCCCTGGCATTATGGAGGGGAGGCAGGCCATTGACACGTTTTGTCCGGAAGCCTAAACTTTATACTGATACCACCACGCTTTGGGAAATTCGATGAGGACCGACTTCTTGTGACCTTCATGCGTTAGGTCGTCATGGGATTGATCTTCACATAACAGGTACCCCTCTATGACGCGCAGATTCAGAATAGGAGTTCTCGCCGTCCTCGTCGTATTCCTCAGTTATCTTGCATACCTTGTCCTTGCTCCGTTTTTCGCTCCCCTCACGTGGGCGGCGGTATTCGCGATCGTTTTCTATCCCGTATACAGGGTCATCCTCCGGTACGGAGGACGCCCATCTCTCGCTGCCTTGGCAACGGTCGCCCTTGTCCTGATCGTGCTTCTCGGACCCCTTTCGTACCTTTCGTACCGTCTGGTAGGCGAACTTCAGGATCTGTCAAGAACCGGACTCACCGTCGAGGGGATGCGGTCGGCGTACCAGAATTCAATCATTCACGATTTGGCTAACAAGGTGCTGCCTGTCTTCCATCTTGATGAGCAGCAGGCCATCGCCTACGTGGCAAACGGCCTTTCTACGTTGTCAAGAAACGTGCTTCAGCGGATTCCCGGCGGACTGGGCAGCGTCGCGGGCGCCTTCATTACTTTCATTATCATGGCCTTCGTTCTCTTCTTCTTTTTTAAGGACGGAAGTACGTATGTGGTAAAAATCCTCGAGTATCTGCCCTTTTCAGAGCGAAACAAGGAGCATCTGGTAAAACAGACGAAGGACGTAATCGTTTCGACTATTTACGGCGGAGTAGCCGTAGCCGTGGCCCAAGGAATAGTAGGGGTCATAGCATTCATCTCGGTCGGGGTGCCTTCCCCGGTTCTCTGGGGTTTGGCCACCGCAATCACGTCTTTCATTCCCTTTGTCGGCTCCCATATCGTCTGGGTGCCCATGTGTCTTTATCTTCTCGTTACGGCGCACATCCTGAAGGCGGCAATACTAGCGGCCTTCGGCATCTTCGGCATAGGCCTGGTAGACAATATAATCCGTCCTCTTTTCATCAGAGGGCGGGCCAGGTTGTCTTTTCTGCTCACCTTCCTCGCGGTGATAGGCGGGATCCAGGCGTTCGGCCTCATTGGCATTATTGTCGGACCTCTCATCATGGCCCTCTACATCTCTCTCATTGATATCGTGAAGGACGTTGAAGACGACGAACGGCGCATCACGGTTGTCGTTCCGCCGGACGAGCGGGCCCCGCTTCCGGATGACAAAAAGGCAAAGCATGAAGATTGAACGTAAGGAAAGATGGCAGGCTAACCAATTGCCGGTCCGAACCACGCCGAGCGGGGAAATGCCTCGGTCCTTGACAGCCGCTACCTGTCTTTCTCGAACAGTCTCATCTGATCGAACTTGTTGTCTGTCTCTTCCTGCGTCTGGAACTCTCGTATCGCTGTCTCGTCTAACCCAATGATCGACACGCAGTATCCCCGGGCCCACAAGTTCTGTCCGACGAAGATGCGACTTCTGCCGCTCATTCTTACCACGTAGATTGCACTTTTCCCCTTGATAGACCCTACCGCTTGAGGAACGACACGCTTCGGAGAAACCGAGAGCAAGGCGTGGACGTCGAGCCGGCACCGTCCGTTCCACGACGGGGGCTTCGCCGGCACCTGGCAAAAAAGCCGCGACGTGTAACCAATTCTCCCGGACATGCGACTTATTGGAGAGATGGGGCAGACCGCCCGTGAGGCATGAAGGAAACGGTGTCAAGGCCCGGGAAGCCCCAGGCGCATGAGGCATTGCCATTATAGAGGAACCTGTAGATATCCGCTCTGTGTCGTTGTCTCAGGCGGCGGAATTCGTCGATTTTCACAATTCCTACTACGGGACGGCAAGACATCCGGATAATTGGATCTGGCAGTACAAAAGCTACGAGCCTGATAAAGCCATATTTTTCACGGTGAGGGACGGAGGCAGACTGATCGGCACCCAGGGGATCATGCCCGTCTACATGAAGATAGGTGAAGAAGTCGTCTTGACCGGAAAAAGCGAAAGCAGTCTCTTGCTTCCCGATTACCGTGGAAAGAATATCATGGCTCACTTGTATGCATCCGTGGTAAGGATGTGTGAAGAGAAAGGTTACGAATTCATCTGGGGATTCACCTCGGCGGTCAAGGCGTTTCGTGACTTCGGCTTTTCCGTATACCCGTCCGTCAGGGTCTTGAGCAAACCGGGACTGGATTTCTTTGCCGGGCTTGCTTCCCGGCTTCAGGACCCCGGACCGCTATGGCTGAGGGCTGGACGGGCGGGCAAATACGGCGTGTTCTATTTGAGAAACGTGAAACGACTCGTAACACTTCACGTCGAAAGGCAGGGCAGTTATCTGGTTTCCAAAGCAAGAACGGATCTGTCGCAGCTCCGGGACTTGCAGACCAGGCTCGACAGGATGCACCCTTCGCTCATAACGCCCTTTCTTGACGGCCGCTATCTCGATTGGAGAATCAGAAACCACCCGTTTTTGAGATACCTGGAGTACCAGGTCACCAAAGGGGGGAAATTGCAGGCCTATGCCTTTGTGGCATTGTCCAAGGGTGTCGTGTCGCTTTCTGACTTTGTCTCGGTTGACAACCATGCCGCCTCAATTCTCCTTTCTAAAATCATTAAGGATAATCAAGGGAGCGCCGGGCATTTCCATACGCTCCTCAATCCATACTGCGCGCCTGGCGAGGAGATAATGGAGCTTTGTCTTCGTTACGGCTTCTCCAGTTCCTGCCCGGTGGCGCAGTTCGTGGTAAGGGATATCGTGCATAGGAACCACAAAGACGCGATCCGCATGGCAAAATGCCACCACGTGAGCGGGCTCTGGACCGAAGGCTATAATATGTAGACGATCTACCCCGGCCTGAACTGCCCCATCATCTCCTCAAGTCCCCTCGACAGGCGTGCAAGCCGGGAAGAAGCGGCGGCATTGAGGGCGAGAGGTTCGTCTGATCGGCGACGTCATTGATAAGACCGACGATCTGGCCTATGCGCAGGCGTTGGCGTCGGCGGGGTACCCACGCAGGTGGGTCGCACAGCGTGAGTCGATCAATACATCGAGGAAAGCTTTGATGCGACAACAAAGATGTGGCGAAGATAAGCGACTCGGTATAAGCGAGCGTAGGCCGCGAACGGTGACTGCAATAATTACAGACAAAAAGAGACGTTAGCGGATTATTCGCAGAAGAAGTCTCCTTGGTTTGGGAAACCCCGGTCCTTGCAGGCGATGTCCGATGAAAGCCGTCCCCTGTCCGTCGGGAACTTCTTTGTGCCGTGACGTGTGGGACCTTATACTGTCCCTTTTTTCTCTCTCTCGTAAGCCTCTATGCCTGCCTGGACTGCCTTCGAGATGAGGCGTTTCTTTTCATCGATAAGGCCCTTGCCCTCCCCCAGGGCGGATGTTACCGTCTCCTTGATCTGCTCATAGTAGTCGGCAGCCTTCCCCTTCACCCCTTCGGCCAAACCCACGATCTGCTGTCTGGCCTCCTTTCCTGAGGTAGGGGCCAACAACAGGGCAATGCCCCCGCCGATGAGTCCGCCCAAGAAAAATGATGACACCATTGAACAAACGCCACTGTATGATTCGCTGTTTTTCATCTGACTCCTCCTTTTTTTGCCCCGATCGCGCGAAGCATCGCTTCCTCTCCATGCCGGGCCCTCGCCAGTGATGTCTTGTTTAATCGGTTCCGCCTGCACGCCCGTGTGGCCATCATGTGGCGGATGCTGAATTCGGCATCCATCTGATCCGGATCGGGCAGGAACGCGGCCATGTCAGAAGCCTCCACTTGAGACCGACGAGGTGATTTTTCTTTTATCGGTCTTACCTCGGGAGGTAGCCGGACTCTCTCGTGGCTTCCATGAGGACTTTCAGCATCTCGGCCTCGAATGGGGTAATCACCACTTCGCCACTTCCTGCTTCCCCGCCCTCCATACCTCTCCGGCGTACGGTTTGTTCTGTAGCATCATTATCGTGTCGTAACATGTTTCCTCCTTTCATTCTGCGATATCAAAGGTCGCTGTCGGCGTGAGGCTCTCCGCACCCACCGGAAATCCTCGACCCCGAGCATTCCTGAAGCGACTCGCTGAATGTCCTCAAGCATCTTCCGCTCACGTTGACGCCGTCGATGTTGCCCCCTTGATACCGGACGTAGATGGGTTGGAAGTGATGTATTCCGGGACTTCGGACGACCTTTAGCAAGGTTCGCGCTGGCAACTCACCGGTGTATGACATAAACCTCCTCGATTAAGCTTAATCCGAAACGGATGGTTGGCTCCTTTCCCCGTTGCAAATGCAATGCCCCGTGACGGAGAGAAGTAATGCCCAAGGGGCAAGCCGCTTTTTAAGGGAAAGAGGATAAACGTGATGGCTTGTTGATCCTGTGAACAGGACGAGTTCCCACAGCCCCGTGCCCTTGTCCGCCTGTTGGCGGCCTTTTCGGGTCACGGGATTTGTGGATCAGGCTGGGCTATCGAAGGGACACTGCCTTTTCTTTACATGTCTTATCAAACAAGACGAATGTCTTGCAAAGGAAGCCTTTATCTTACGTGGCGAGACGACTTGCCCCCTCCTATCTCGCCATGATCCCAAGCAGCAAGGCCGTCGACTTTTCAGAGAAGGCCGGGTCATTTATGTGGGCGTCGATCTCTTCGATCCGCACCAGGGGGTTTGACACCCTCTCTTTTAGCACACCGATGAACCTTTGTCCGGCCCCGGCCTCGTAAAAGGGCATCCCCTCGCCCCTATCGAGTTTCGAAAAACCCTGGAGAGGTATCAGCACCACCACAGGCGCGGTGGCGGTGTTGACGGTCCCGGCGAGGCGGGTGGCGACCTCCTCCTGTTCCTCGGGACTGGTTTTTATCAGGGTTCACCATACCGTGGGGAAGGACCGTTCTCTTCCTGATCTCGTCGGTGAGAGGCTGTGATGCGAAAAGGGGAAAAAAATCCAGGCCGCCGGCGGAGATCACCTGGGGGATGCCCTTGTCGCAGGCGGGGACGAACTTTTCCTCGCTCCCCTGAGCGATGCCGCCGCACACCCGGTTCACAAGCTCGTAGCAGGAAAGATCGAGGGTGCCGCTGAAATATCCCTGTCGCACCAGTTTTTCCAGGCCGCCCGTGCCGATGGAGTGAAACACCACCGCCTCGTACCCCTTCTCCGAAAGAAGCACCTTGCACCGGTCTACATACGTGTGCACCCCGAGGGCGCTGATGGCAACAGAGGACCTGTGTGATTCTTCCATTTCTTCCTGCTCCTCGGCCATCCCGCAAATGGCGCCGGCGGCCCGCTGCAGGGCAATCCGCGTGATGGGGTTAAGACCCCACAGGTCGGACGGGCATTGGATCATGGCCTGGTCAAGGCTCACCATCTCGCTGTTCATCGCCCCGGGAAGAAAGGCTACCGTGGAAAGGATGAGCTTGGGAAGTTTTATGGGCAGGTCGTGCTGGACGAGAGCGGCCTGGGTGGTGCCCAGTCCGCCGCCGACGAAAAGCAGGCCGTCTATCCGCCCTTCGCTTATCAGCCCCTCGATAATCACCTTTGCGCCCGTCGCCATGGTCGCGAGAGCATCGGAATAGGTCTCCGCGGTTTTTAGAATTTCGTCCAGGCTGCACCCTGTCGCGAGGGCTACCTCCTCACGGGGAAAATTGGGCAGAAAGGCAACCTGCCCGTTGATGCCGACATCCATCAGCAAGGGGTTGTGTCCCCTCCTCCCGATCAGTTCCTTGATATAAAGCACCTCCTCGCCCTTTGTATCGAGGGTGCCGGCGACCATGATGTTCTTGCCCTTTCGATTCATAGCTCAAAATCCTCCTTCCCCCGGGGCTTCGGAAACGAGCGTCCGAAGCCCCTCGTGTTCCGGCCCGCTATTCCTGTCCGGTAGGGGGTATAACCGGCAGAAGCAGGTGCGACTTGCCAAAGTGGATACCATGGGTAACCGTCTGCATGTGGGGCAGGTAGTGGGCGCCCCATGCGCCGAGTCTGGAGAGGAGGTCGTCCTGGTTCCTCACGACCAATTCAATGGAGTGGCCCTTTTTGAATATCATGGAAGTCGGCATGATCGCTATAGCGTATTCCGTAATCTCTCCAGGCGTCACGGCCACGGGGTCTTTCCGTGGATGAATGGGGAGATAGGGTTTGGATTTATCTTCATCCAGAGCCCTGTGCTCCGCAGCCAGACTGCCGCCGCTGACCAACCTCCTTTTGCCCTCGGGGTCGACGTCCATGAGGTCTACCATCCAGTTTGTCTCGTCCTTATCGATGGAGGCGTGCAGATACAGGGCTATATACCCCGTGATGTCGACGTCATGAGGCAGCGGTCCGGTCGTGTAGGTCAGACAGTAGACGGTCGGGTCTACATACGGCGCCGGTTGGGTGAAAGAGTCTGGCTCGTGCGCCCCCTTCACCTCTTCCGTGGAGAGCCCACCCCGCGGATGCAGGTAGAGTTTCACGTATTCCGTCCTCGCCAGGGGCCATTCGTTCTCGAAGCGCCACTTGTCAACCCCGTTCACGAAGATTTTCAGGGGCGGCTCATCCATGATGCCCGTATCTATCCCCTTGATCCAGTAGTCGAACCACCTCACGACCTCATCGGCAAACTGCTTTTGAGGCCGGTCAGGAGACAGGTTCGGCCATAGCATGAGCTTCTTGTGCTTCGACTCTATGCGCTCGAACAGCTCGAAGGCGCACCACGTATGGGTAGGAACGATCCCGGACGAGGACAGGTACGTCGGGGTCGTTATCCCGGGAAATTTCGGCGGGGGAAGGGGTTTGGGATGAAATGACTCCAGGAGCGCGTCAAAGACTATGGGCGAGCGCCAGGGATATTTGAGCAGGGAGTACCACTTGCTGTTATACCTTATGTCCGGGTGGTTGAACGCCTCCTCGATCCTGGCCTCCAGCTCTTCCTTGCCGAGAGCGAACATCGTGGGCGCCGTGCGCGTGTTCTCAGGGACCGGGGCGCTGTCGTTTCCGTGCCTCCCGCCCAGGACGCTGTTCATCTTGCAATCAAAGATGCCGGTCCAGCCATAGTCGCCCTTGTGGTAAAGGGTGAGAAAGGGGGTGATGCCCTTCAGCGCCGGCGGAGGGCTCTCCGCCAATTCCACCTGGGAGCCCGCAAAGCCGCACGAGCCTGTCATGCCGACCTTGCCGTCGCACCACGGCTGCTTCGCCATCCATTCAAGGAGATCGTAGGTATCCGACGGCGGCACCCACATGCTCGAGGGGCGCTGGCCCTTTCCTTCCGACTTTCCGATACTCCTCGGCTCCGCGATCACGTGCACATACCCCCTCCGCACGAGGTAGTCTATATCTCCTACCTCGATGCAGCCTCGCGCATGACCAGGGAGATAAGAATGCCGAGAAGGATTGCAGGTATGGCATAGATGAAAAACACGGGTCTCCAGCCGAGAGACGCCATAAGCGAGGTGCTGAGTATCGGTCCGACGGCCCCGCCCAGGAACACGAAGGCCCCTGTCATTAACCCCAGGTTTCTCCCACGGTTTTGGGGCGGTGATTCCTCCGCGAGGGCGGCGGAGGCCGGGCCGGCTATCCCGCCTTCCGCAAATCCCATTACGGCACGAACGGCGAGCAACATCGCGAAGCTCCCGGCAATCCCGGTGAGCCAGCTACAAACCCCTCCGAAGATCATTAGAAAGACGATAACGAGCCGTCTTCCGATATAGTCGGACAGACTGCCCATCAGCCAGGTGCCGAGCGCCCAGGCGAAACCAAATGCGGAGATCAGCGCCCCCACCTGTGTGTAGGTCAGTTTGAAGTCTTGCTGGATGGCGGGCATAACGAACGCCATGACCATGCGCTCCAGTCCGACCATTCCCCAGCTGAACGTCAACAACAGAAGCAAGCGAGTCGAATACTTCATATCTTACCCCCCTTTCTTGACGACATCCACGCCCGGGTTTCCGGCAATTTAGGTTCGTGTGGGCGCTTCCTTTCGCCCGATCGGACTCAGACGTGTGACGTCTCACCACAAATCCTGGGTATGATTATATTCGCCTCCCTTCTGCTTGGGAAGATGACAAAAGTTGGACCAAAATGAGACCAAGGACGTAGCGACGAGTACGAATCGCGAGACACTCTTTATTACAAACATCGACGCTTTTTGGTTGACATCAGAACGAGGGTTTGATAATAAAATCTTATGAAGGGATGGCCGCTCCTCGTTTTGAACCCAACGGTGACCGTCCGTGCCTGCCGCCGCAGCGGGGGCCGGTGACCATGGATCGGCGCGAAGGCACGGGAAGGGAGTTTCCGGAGCTGAAAACATTTCGCGATATGACCGAGCGGCTGCCTGTCGGGATATTTGTCTGGAGCTCCGGCAGACTGGGCTACGTGAACCCGTGGCTGGCCGAGATGCATGGCTTCGCCGTCGATGAGATAGCGGGCAAGATGAAAACCGAGGACCTGGTCCATCCTGATGATATGCTGCGCCTGCGGCACCACATCGCGGATCAGCTCTCAGGAAGAACCCTGCCGCAAAAGGTGAGGTTTCGCGGCATCAGCAAGAACGGTGATGTCTTCTTCGTGGAAAATAACCATTTCTACTACGGGACCTTCGATGGAAAGCCCGCAATTGTAGGGATATCGACGGACGTCTCGGAGTGCACGAACACTGTGAAACAATTAAAGACACGCCGGGACTTTCTGGAGACCCTGGCTAAGGACCAGGACTCCCGGTTATCCGCCATAGCTGAAAGGTGCGAGCGGGCCGAGAAGGCGCTGAAAGGCAAGTCGCGCAGTTTAGTGGAGGTGAAAAACGCCCTGAAGGTTATGCTCGGCCAACGGGAGGACGACCACAGGGACCTGGGGGACATGATCTCGTCGAGCATGGAGCAACTCGTGCTGCCTTACATGCGGATGCTGAAGGAGACGAGGCTCGATGCACATCAAAAGTTTCTGGCCGATTCCATCGAGGCGAGTATGAGGAAGGTGCTCTCCCCGTTCGCCAGAAGGATAAACGGCTTCGGTCTTACCCGGAGGGAGATGGAGGTGGTCGCCCTGATTAAAGAAGGCAGGACGACAAAGCAGATGGCCGGGGCTCTCAACGTGTCCGTGGACGCGATAGCCCGCCACCGGTTCCATATCAGGAAGAAGCTGGGCCTCAACAAAAGGGGGACCAATCTCTACTCGTATCTGCTGTCTCTGGTACGATAGGCTTTTCTTCCGATCCGGCGATTCGCCCGAAAACACGACTCGCCATTTTCCCTAAAATCCTCGCCAATGGTAAGATAAGGGTGATCGAATTATCTCATCCTTTTCCAGGCGGAAAAAGTTCCCGTTTCTCGCCCGTCATGAGATTTTCCAGCAGGAGCATTCTCTGGATCGTGGTCCGCAGGTCGAGGAATCCCTCGCCCTGGCATATACTCTCTATTCCTTGCTTCAGGACTTCAACTGCCTCGTCGGCGTCGTCACCATAGCCGAATACGGAGATGCCTGCCACGTGCGCCATGAAGCCGGGCGCTACAGGCTCGACTACGGCGACGAGCGGCCGCTTGAGTTGTCTGCCGAGGAGGCGACAAATCTCGATGCGGCACGGGGTAGATTCTTCGACTTTACGCTGTCTCGCCATAAGGGATGTCCATTATTCTTATCGGCATCCGCCTTCCTAACATAAGGCCGGTCCTGATCAGATTCCTCTGATGCCCCTTTGGGCGCCCGTTTCTATGGATCCAAGGCAAGGTCAGGCTTTCAAGTGTTCCCACAACAGGATCACTCAGCGATAGATTTATGACATTGGACTTCTTTGACCACTTAGCTTAAAATTAATGAGAGGAAACGATGAAGATAGCCGTTATTGCATGCGATATCATGAAGAGAGAGCTCGGCAAGCTGCTGGCCGATAGACCGGAGGTGACCAAAGTCATCTTTCTGGAGATGGCCTTGCACGTACACCCGGAAAAACTGAAAGAGGCGATCAAGGAACAGATTAATTCGATAAAGGATGAGATTGACGCTGTTTTTCTGGGATACGGTTTCTGCCAGTCTTTACGGGGAATTGAAAACGAAGTGGATGTCCCTGTCGTAATGCCCCAGCTTGACGATTGTATAGCAATCCTCTTTACGCCCGAAAGATACGCCGCCGAGAAGAGGAAAGAAGTAGGCACCTGGTTCATGACCCCCGGTTGGGCTGACGCCGGGGCGGACATGGTGATCAAAGAGCTCTATCTCGACCGCGCCAAAAAATACGGAAAGGACCCCCTCGAGATGGCAAGGCGTCTATTCACGCATTACAGGCGCGGGATTTTTATCGATACCGACGTGGGGGAAAGTGAGCATTTTGCTGCAAAGGCTGAGGCTTTCTGCAAGGATTTCAACCTCAAGCTGGAGAGGACGGCTTCTAGCTCGAAAATCCTCGAAGATGTCTTTGAGAAATGCAAGAAGGTGCTTTGCCGTACCAAACGGCCGGGCTAAAGGGCGGGTTTGCCGACGGCCCGGGCGAAAAGTTTCAATTCGATCAGAAAATTTCCTCCCCAATAATCCTCAACCCGCGCGACGACCTCCTCTTTGAAGACACTGGTCTCCACGTCCCTTCCTCCGCTTCGCAGGGCGCGCTCAGTGGCAAGAGCCCGCACATGCTCCTCGCCAAAGGCAACGGCGTCATCGAGGGTGTCGAATGTGCGGCGCCCATCTTCTCCGATAACAGTGAAACCGAAAGGTCTGTCGGGTCTGACGTATGCTTGGACCGTCTCGACCACCCTCCCCGTCACGGCACCCACTGCATTGGCCACCTCGGAGTGTTCAGGAATGACGAGCCGCGCACCGAGCTCTGAAGCGACGCGTGGAAAGAACGCTTTTACGGGCGCTCCCACTGCAACAAGGGGTCTTTTTAAACGGAAGGCCGCGGGAAGCTCTCCGTTGCCGTTCTGCCTCAGCAGACGCTCAAAAAAATGCATGACCTCCGGCGACCAGACCTGTAGCGAGTCGCCATCCTGCCTCAGAACTTTTCCTGCTATATTGAGCTTGAGAATCTCGATTACCTCAGTGAGCATATTATCGCAGATGGTTTCCCTGCCAATTCCCGTGATGCCCGTCAAATACCGAAGCGCCAACTCCGACGCCTCTTTGTCCCACAGACTTATATCGCCTCTCCCGACGAGCAGATCGGTGGGGGTAAAGGAAATTTCCGCAACAGACCCAAGCTCGATCAATCGCTCGAAGTTCACGAAGGCGAAGTCCGCATCTATCCGGCTCTTGTGAAGCGCCTTGCCGTCGAGCATCCGGATCAGTGCCGCTTCATACCGGGAAAGAGGAAAGTCGGGTCGGGTCGAAAGGGTAAAGAAATCGAGGCCCACCATTCCCTTCTTGCCATCCCCGGAGAGCAGCGCCTCCAGCATTTGCTTCAGTGGAGGATAGGCATGCGCCGCAGAGCATATGGGGATGGCGCGCCTGGGACCGACACGGATCTCCCCGGCCGCGCTCACCATAATCTTGCTGTCCCCTCCGATACCGGCCGTCCACAGGTCCGCGGCCTTAACCCTTGTCTGCCAGCCCCCTATTATCGCCCCATTGATGCTCGTTGCCGCCCTCTGATCGGTTACGACCGCAATGTCCGTAGTCGTTCCTCCCATATCCACTACCACCGCGTCATCGATTCCCGTCAAGCGGCATGCGCCCACTACGCTTGCAGCCGGTCCGGACAAGACCGTCTCAACCGGCCTCAAGCGGGCAACCTCTTCGGTAATAAGGGAACCGTCCCCCCTTACGATCATCAGCGGAGCCCTTATGTCATATTCGATAAGTGTCTCTTTTACGGCCTGAAGGAGCGCACTGACGACCGGCAGAAGCCTTGCGTTGAGACAGGCGGTGACGGCACGCTCTATGAGCCCCACGTCCGCCGAAAGCTCGTGGCCGCAGACGACAGGATATTCACCCGCGGCAGATATCAGCGCCTTTATCTTTGCTTCGTGCTCAGCGTTATAGATGCTGAAATAACAGGAAACGGCAAACGTATCCACCGTTGCGGCCATTCGTGTGACCGCCCCGTAGGCTGCCGCCTCGTCGAGATTAACTGCGACCTCGCCATTGCGGTCATGGGCTCCGCTGATAATCGCGGTCTGGAGAGCGGGAACATGTGCGGGAAGATTGAATGTTGCGGCGTTCGGAACGGCCACGATAAGGCCTACCCGCGAACCCTTGCCCTCCACCACGCTGTTGGTGGCAAGGGTTGTTAGGGCCACGAGCCTAACCTTCGAAAAAAGCGCCTGATTCAGCAGGGAAAGGGAATTAGCGATCCCGATCCGCAAGTCCTGCCTGGTGGTAAGCGCTTTTGCCTTGGAGCGGACAAGACCCGATTCCAGGTCGACGATCGCGCTGTCGGTAAATGTTCCGCCGGTATCGATCCCTACTCCGAGAGTCATCGGGCGTTCACTGCTTCTCCCGTTGCGGCTGCGGCCAGTTGGAGGATCAACACGTTCTCAAGCGGGGTTTTCGGGCTGATACCGCAGGCGGGCGCCAGGATATCGACGCCCCTTCCAAGACACGCGCGAGCAGCGTTCAACACGTTGTCCGCGCTTCCTTCGGCCAATAAATGGGTACTGACGTTGCCCATTGAGACCTTTTCGCCTATCATCTGTTTCAGAAGCCCGATGTTGACCATCGAATCGACGCTTACCGCGTCCGCGGTCAAGCTGCCCAGGGCGTTTCCCAGGGTCTTCACATTGCCGCAGATATGGACGATCGAAGGGACATGAAACTCGCTGCTCAGCAACTCGATTATTCGGTTTATGTACGGCGCGACAAATTCCTCGAAGCCGCTGCGCCCGACGATCTCCCCGGTAGCGCTCGGGTCCGCGATGCAGATCACATCGGCGCCCGCGAGAAGCATCGCCCTGCCGAATCGTATCAGGTTCTCGGTAGCCATATCGGTCAGCCTGTGAGCGGCCGCCTTATTTTTTCTTATCGCCCTGTAATAAATGAGAGGGTCGATTAGCGAGGTGGCAAGGCTTACCGGTCCTGTCAGGTTGGCGATGACCGGCAGCTCAGGCGCTTTTTTCTTGAGCATCCGTATCGCATCCGTGCACACTTTCGCGCGGCCGCCGGTCGCAACGAGCGCGGCAAGCTTGTCAACATCTTCCATCGCATTTATCGCATAGGCGATCACCTTGGGCTCGCTTTCGCGCGTGCCCAGGTCGACCGCCGCACCCATTGATTCGGCCTCAACGGTCATGCAGAAAGGCACGCCAAGATTCTCCACGCGGGCAAACCTGTTGGCTGCCAGCGTCAGCGCAGCCATTTTGTCGGGGTCACCGTGTGCCTCGGGCCAGAACACACCCGAGGTCTCCATCACATCGGTGACGATCATGGTCATCATTCCACCCGGACAGATAAAAGGTTTTCTATCGACCGGCTCTTTCCTTAGAACCTTGATAAGACGTTCCTTTTGAGTCACGTAACCTCCCATATACCGCCCGATGCAAAATAACCCTCAAGGGCGGAATGCTTGAGACCGCGGCCCAGGAAAATCATTTTAGGCGGCATCCGGCATTCCACGGGTTCAATCGAAACCCGGCCGGGGGTCATCTGGACTTCGACGCACGCCCCGCCTTCTATCTGCACGAAACCTTTAGCCCTCAGGATTTCGCCGAACGCCCCGTCCAACAGATGAGAGAGAAACCGTTCAAGCGATTCAGATGGAATGGGCTTCTGCAACTCAAGGCTCACGGAACCGAATTCCAAGGCGTTCTTATGGGAAGTGATTGGACGTTTTCTCCGGGCCTGAGGGAGCGTCGCGCTATAGCGGCAATGGTCCGTTCTCACGACGACGGCCCCGGGGTTTACATGATTAATCCTTGCTTCGATCTCCCCGAGCAGGCCGGGATCCACAAGATCGACCTTGTTTATCAATACCACGTCCGCGTTTTCGACCTGATCGAGAAAAAATGTCCCGAAGGAGCCGGGCTCCGAATAATCCAAGAAAGTGGTCGCATCGATGATGGTAATTGTCGCGTCACAGGATATCACCCCTGCGAGAGAATCGTCGGAGAGCGCGTTCAGGAGTTCCGAAGCCTCGGCCACCCCACTGGGTTCAATCAAGAGGAAATCCGGCCTTATGTCCCGCGCTATTTCGATAACGCATTTCACCAGGTCCTGTCTCTGGCTGCAGCAGATACAGCCTCCGGCCATTTCCACGACATTCATCCCGCCCTTTGCCCGTATGGTCTGGCCGTCGATTCCGAGCGTGCCGAACTCGTTGACGAGAACAGCGGTCCTGGCGCTCTTATCTCTCAACCGCTCAAGGATATAGGTAGTCTTGCCCGCACCCAGGAAACCGCACACCAGGTGGGTGCTCAGAGGACGTTCACCGGATCGTTTCAATTGCGTCCTATGTATCGAACCTTCCGTATTTGCGCGCGGCGTTGATAAGGGCGTCTACATTTGCCGGTGGGGTTTCTATCGGTACCTCGCATCCGGACCCCAGAATAAAACCCCTGGGACTCCCCATCGCCTTCTCGCAGACGATCCGTGCCTCGGCGTCTATCTCTTCGGGCGTGTCCTTGAGCAGATGGGCGGGGACAACGTTGCCGACGAGAACGACTCTATGACCGGCCGCCTCTTTGGCCTCCCCCATGTCAACCGCGTCCAGGCTCCATATGTCGAAATCGGCCTCGAGCATTGCTTGCCAGTTGGGTTTTGTTTTGCCGCAGATATGGAGGACCGCGGGCAATCCACCCCCGTTGGCGTGGACGTGGGCGGACAATTGCTTCAGGTAAGGCGCGACGAATTCCCTGAAATGGGCGGGGCTCACCAGGCTGCCCGAGCCTATGGGTTCAACCACGATGGGAAGCGATTTCCGCTTGAGGATTTCATCGATGAACCTGATGCCCGCCTGTGTACAGATTTCGAGAAGCTGATGTACCCACTCTTTGTTCTTGCGCAGGTCTCGGGTGAAAAGTTCGATAGGCCTGAGTGCCGCGGCTGTGGTAAAGGGTCCCGCAAGAACGGTGCTCACCACAACCTCGGTTCCCACTTCGGCAACCGCTATTTCGGCCGCCTCCAGATAGACGGGCAGACGGCCGTCTTTCGTACAATCCGGCATGCGTACTCGTTTTATGTCATCAAGCTCCCTGATCAATGGCTGCTCGATCTGCGGGGCGTCCTCATCGAAAAAAACCATTTTGGTGCCCATGGCTTCGCCAAGCGTCGAAGTGGTGGAAAAAATCGTTATCAGATCGTTGCCGTATCTCCTGAAAGCGGCAACATGGGATTTCCCCATCAGCTCTCCATTACGATTGTACTTACCGATAGGTACGCCCAGTACCCTGGCGGCGTGGTTGAGTATCAAGGGAAAGCAGGCTATCCTCTGCGGGTTTTTGCCCTGAAGGTAACATAAAACCCTTTCGAGAGAGCTCTGGTTGTCTCCGGGGATGTTCGTCATTTCCATGTCGGATTCTCCTTATTGCCTGACGATCATGTTAGCGGCCAGGCCCTTCGCTACCCTGACGGCGCTTGTAGCATTGTCCGCGTAGCCGTCCGCTCCGATCCTGTCTGCAAATCCCTGGGATATGGGGCCGCCTCCTATGATGACCTTGAAACGGTTCCTGATCCCCTCTTCCTTGAGCATCTCGATGACGGTTGCCATGTTGTCCATCGTGGTGGTCATGAGGGTCGACATGCAGATAAGGCCGGCGTTGACCTCCTTAGCCTTCTCGATGAAGTCGGAAAGAGGAACATTCCTCCCCAGGTCATGAATCTCAAAACCTGCTACGTCGAGCATAATCTTGACAAGATTTTTTCCGATATCATGTGTATCGCCCTGGACGACCCCGATCACGCATCCCACCTTTTCTTTGCCGTTTTCTCTCTTTAAGTGGGGCCTTAGGATGTCGAGCGCCACGTACATGGCATCAGAGCATATAAGGATTTCCGGAACAAAGTACTCTTCGGTCTCGAACAACTCGCCCGCCTGATTCATTCCCACAACGAGCCCGCTCGAGATCGCATCATACGGGTCAAGGCCGCTTTCAATCGCCTCTCTTGCCGTTCTTGCGGCAAGCTCCTCGTCCATGTTGAGAACACTGCCCGCCAGGTCCTTCAGAATCTCCTCCCTCGCTCTTGCCATAACTTCCCTCCTTTGGAATAAGCCCGGATGCGACGGGGCACGGAGCCCTGCCTCTTCCGGCTTCGCCAAGCCTGATCATTTCGATGAAGTACAGCGACGCTTGAAAAATAACTATTACTCTAAGGAATGTCAATAATATAATAACTATATATACGGAACAACTAATAGCTATTTTAAATAGTGTCAGCTCTCGCATTTTCTGTGCGGCGCTTCGTGCGTCTTTGGATTTGATCACTCCGATGGCAAAACATCGGAGCCGGGTAACGTTTTCCGGGCCATGACCGGTGCGTAACGGACTCCGGTCTTCGTCATGGCTCCAATTGAGGATGTGGTGACAACTGTTCTCAATGCTCCGGTGGCCGAGGTTGGTTCTGGCGCGCTCCGGGTCGGCTTCGGCCGGCCTTGGACGTCAAATACACGGCATCCGGACAGGTTTGTTCAGAATTATCGATAACGGGCTGGGATAATTAAGGTACGATGCAGGGATAGATTCAGCCTGAGATTTATCTTGACAAATATTTCGAACACTCCTTAAATATATACGATACGATTTCTATTGTATTACTGCTCAATGTAGTAGCTGACGTTGTCGATCTCGCCAGGCAGGTAATCGAGGACAGGATTGACGCCTACGAGGCCATAAAAAAGGCTTGTCTCAGGGCACGGAGAGGGCCGGGCTGCTTTTCGAGGAACAGGGGCGCATCGTTCCCGAGTCGCTTATCTGCCCGGACGCCATGTATGCCGGCCTCAGCCTCCTCGGACCCCATCTCAAGCGCATTCGCGATGAAATAAGACACATCGCCCCTTCCCGCGGCCTCTCCACATCGGCATCGCTTGCCCTCATCAAAACCGTGACGAGAACAGTGAAGGAAGACGTGATCCATGCCTAAAGTTACTTTTCTGCCCTCAAAGGTCTTCGCCGAACTGCCTCCGGGCGGCACAATCCTTGACGCCGCGCGAAAGGCCGGTATCGTGGTAGAAGCACCCTGCAACGGCACGGGGAAGTGTGGAAAGTGCAAGGTGACCCTCCCCGGCGCGCATCCGGGCGTCACGATTCTGGGCAGGTATGGCCTTACCCCGGAGGAGGAAGGCGCAGGCATCGTCCTCGCGTGCCAGACCCAGGTACTGGAAGGAGACGTACTGGTCGAGTTGACAGGCGGGCAGACCGAAGAGTCTGTGAGGGTTCTCGAAACCGGAACAAGTATCGCCACGGAGATCAATCCGTTCGTCAGAAAGGAGTTCTCCCTTCCCCGGCAGGAAACAACCGTCTATGGCGGCCCCCGTGTTATCGCCGTCGAGGAAGGAGATACAACTGATGCGCTCTATGGCGTTGTCATTGACATAGGGACGACGACACTGGTAGCCACCCTGGTCGATGTGACAAGCGGCAGGGAGATAGAATCCGCCTCTGCCCTCAACCCTCAGAGCCTTCACGGGCAGGACGTGCTCTCCCGCATAAAGCTCGCGTCCGGCAAAGAAGGTCTCGCCCTGCTCTACGGACTTATCACGGCCGAGATCGACCACATGATCGAAGACCTGACCGCCCGGACAGGTGTCTCAAGAAGGCACATTTATGAATTAGTCTACAGCGGCAATACGTGCATGCTTCACCTCGCCACCAATACAGACCCCTCCCCTCTCGGCAGGTATCCCTATACCCCTAACCTCCGGGGTGGAAATCGTCTGCTCATTAAAGGCGACGGAGTTTTCCGGATCGCCGATTGCGCGAGTATCTATCTTCCACCCATCATCTCCGGCTTCATTGGCGCCGATATCACCTCAGGGGTGCTGGCGACCAGACTCCATGAACGAAAAGGCATTACCCTTTTCATCGATATCGGCACCAATGGGGAGATGGTAATCGCCGATAACGGACGGTTGGTGGCCTCCTCGACGGCTGCCGGGCCGGCTTTTGAGGGGATGAACATCACCTTCGGCATGAGGGCGGGCAGTGGCGCCATAGAATCCTTTGAGGTGAACGGAAGCAATGATCCGCTTATCGGTATTATCGGACAGTCTGCGGCAAAGGGCATCTGCGGCAGCGGTCTTCTCGACGTCGTGGGGGAGTTGGTTACCCATCGGCTCATCGATGGGAGCGGCCGGCTCGGACGAACCGACCACGGGGCCTCCCAATCCCCACTTAGGGAACGGCTCGTGCTCGTAGGGGGAAAACCCGTTTTCCATCTGACCGACGCCGTATATCTTTCACAGAACGACATCAGGCAGGTGCAGCTAGCAAAAGGGGCCATAAGAACCGGCATCGAATACCTCCTCCGCGCTACAGGGGTCAGCCCTGCCGAAGTGAATGAGGTCCTCATAGCAGGCGCCTTCGGTTACCATCTGAGAGAAAAAAATCTCCTTGCTATCGGCCTCCTGCCGGAGGCTTTTCGCGGTAAAATCAGCTTCGTCGGCAACACATCCAGAACGGGTGGGGTCGCCTTCCTTCTGAACAAGGCATACAGGGAAGGAATCGAAAGGGTTACCAAGACGGTAGAGACGATAGAGCTGGCCAACTACAAGGATTTTGACAGGACCTTCGTCAATTTCCTCCGGTTTTAAGGAGTGCGTCAATGAAGAACGGGAAACACGAGCGGGCTGCCTGAGCCGCGGCATCCCCAACTGTTTCAGGAAAGTCTCGGCACAAGCGATCATGGTGTTAAACAGGATTACCTGGTAAGATATTACCTATGAGCTACTTGAGGTGAGGCCATGGAAAAGGCTGAAATGCAGCAGGTGATCAAGACACGGTATGGTACGTTCGCGTCGAGAGGCGGCAAGAAAGAGTCCTGTTGACCGAGCAAGCAAGAGGCCGGGTCCGGCTTCGCAGCACAAATGGGGCTTTATAGCGAGGAAGAACTGACGGAGGTGCCGGAAATGGCCCTCAACCTCTCTCGCGGTTGCGGCAATCCCTCCGGCTTCGCGGATCTTCGGCCTGGTGACGTGGTTGTGGATTTAGGCTGCGGCGCCGGGATAGACGTCATACTCGCTGCTCGCAAGGTTGGAACTCATGGAAGAGTGATAGGTATCGATTTCGCCGAACCAATGATCCAGCGGGCCGGTCAGCCGGTGGCCGAGGCGAACCTACAGGATAGGAACATTGAACTGCTGGTCGCGGACCTGGAGAGGACACAGCTTCCCGATGCCTTCGCGGATGCGCTGCTCTCGAACTGCGTCATCAACCTATGCCCTGACAAGGACGCCGTGTACAAGGAAGCCTTTCGCATCCTGCGACCCGGTGGACAGATCGCTATCTCGGACGTGGTGCTCACCGGGGCCATTGCTCCCGAGCTGCGGATGCGCTTCCGGGCTACCTGGGCCGGATGTTTGGGAGGTGCCGTTCAGGAAGAGGAATACTGGCAGGCTGTCAGGAGAGCGGGTTTTGCCGAGATTCGGGTTGTCGCCCGTTACCCTCTGAAGGGGAAGGAATTGGTTGCCATGGCTTGTTGTCCGGGTGAAGAGTTTACCCCTCCCCCTGCCAGGGAGGATCTGTCTCTTGTCGAAGGGAAGGTGGCGAGCGTCAAGTTCACCGCAGCCAAGCCGTCCCGGAGGTAAGGAGCCTACCCCATTCTGTACGGAAGCGCCGGAAGAGGCGCTGTCTCCGGTAAGCTCAGGACTCAGGCTGCATCCACATAGTGGTTCATCGATTTTGCCGCGCCGCCACTGATCCCGCGAACTGCTCCCCAATCAGGCTGGTAATGTATGTGGGAGTAAAGACGCCCCTCTTCCCCACGCTCCTTATCACAACATGCGGTTTCTCCGTGGTGACCCAACAGACCACCTTGGGACTCAGAATGAAGATGTGAAAAAGGACCTCCATCCGGTAGCAGGGGAATTCACCGGCGGGCACCGCAATACGCTCGACGCCGGCCTGGCGGGCTGTGGCGGCCACCGCCGTTCCCGAGAAATCGATCATAAAAAGATCCCATCGGGTGGCGCTCTCGTAAGGGAAGAATCTGAGGAGAACGAGCAGCGAGCCTTCAACGGCAAGGGTTGCCCCTTTGGGAATATCCAGGGTTTTAGTCTTTTTGCCCTTGCCGGAGATTTGCTCGATATATACCTTATTTTCGTCTCTCCATATCTTCCCCTCCGTAAGCCTCCTCGAGGAATTGATAGCAAGGCTTCTCGCCCCGGAAATCAAATCCCCTTCCCTGGTCATTTTCACCCGTATCCGCTCCTCTGCCTTCTCAGAGACAGCCGTTGAGGCAAATCCGATACCGTTCGCCTCAAAAGAAAGGACCAACCCGATGTCTTCCTTGTCGTTCTCTTCGCCTATTGGCACGGCCTCGTAATGGTATCTTTCAACATGGTTGTCCCCTTCCGGGGCATTTCCGGACCTTTCCGGGAATGCCGAGCCTTGGGGCAGCATCATGAAAAGGAGAAACATGGTGAGGCACAGCATCTTCATTTTACAACTATGAAAGCCGATAAATGACCTTGCTGCAAGCAGCAGGGTATCCAAAACAACGAGCGGAGCGAGTCTCCGCAGAGGGGGCGACCGCGGGGTACCCACACAGTGGGTCGCGCGAAGTGGGTGTCCCAATAATTGCCGGCGGAGCGAAGCGGAAAAAGATTCTCCCTGCAGCAAGCTGCAGGGAATCCGCATTGAATAACACCAAACCGAAGGACGCAGTTGGGGGAATGCGCGTTGAAGTCATTGGAGGAACCAGCGGCAATCTTCATCCAGCCTAAATGTTTGTTTACCGTTAGAGGGAAAATAGTCCCTGCGATTGGCAAGGTCAAGGGGTGGCCAGGACACTACCGCTCGCATCGCACCTTGTCTTTCTGCATAGGGGGGCCTTTTACCCTGCCGGCCCCGAACATGTGAGAGACAATATATGGGAGAGGATCCGGCATGGCGCCTGTTGCCAAACCGGAAACGGGGATTTATCCTTAACACATCACGCGCCACACATTCGGGCTGACAGGAGAAGGACCTGTTGGGCCGAAGGGGGGGCTCCGACGGCCCCATGTAATTGAAGACGAAAGGATATCGCCATGACCGTGCTTTCCGGGGTGTCTGAGGAGCACCAACTATGTGAACGTCATTGTCGCGGACAAACAGCCACACCAACAGTATCTGACCATGGATCAGGCCGTGGAGTACTGACTGGAAGTGGCCCTTCGGTGGTGTGAAATGATGGAATCCAACTTTTCTTCTGAACTGCGAAAGTTCGCGGGCTTCGAAGAGCTTATCGAGATAGCCCTCGATTTGCGCTGGTCCTGGAACCATGGGGCCGACGATATCTGGCGTCCCCTCGACCCCGAGCTATGGGACCTGACGCGCAATCCCTGGGTCATCCTCGAAACAAGCGCGCCCGATAAGCTGGAACGGCTCTCGAAGGACAGGGATTTTCGCTCCCGCGTCGAAAGTATCGCGGAAGAAGTGAGGCAATCGCGGACCGTGGACGGCTGGTTTCAGAAGGCGCATCGAGATGCCCCCTTCCGGACAATCGCCTACTTCAGCATGGAATTCATGCTCGGCGAGGCCCTGCCCATCTATTCCGGGGGGCTTGGCAACGTTGCCGGCGATCATCTCAAGGCTGCGAGCGATCTCGGCATCCCCCTCGTCGGTGTCGGCCTCCTCTATCAACAAGGCTACTTCCGCCAGGCCATCGCCCCTGACGGTTCCCAGTCGGCGGTGTATCCCTATAACGATCCGGGCCAGCTCCAGGTCACACCCGCCCGCGACGCGAGCGGCGAATGGGTGCGTATCCCCTTAGGACTGCCCACCTTTAAGGTGTGGATACGCGCGTGGGAGGTGCGTGTGGGCCGCACGAAGCTCTATCTCCTCGATACGAACGATCCTGCAAATCCGCCCGTCGTCCGGGGAATCACGAGTCAATTATACGGTGGTGGTCCTGAAGTGCGCCTGGCGCAGGAAATCGTATTGGGCATAGCGGGCTGGCGGCTCCTGCGCGCGCTCGGGATCGACCCGGAAGTGTGCCACCTGAACGAGGGCCATTCGGCCTTCATGGTGCTGGAGCGGGCGTTGGATTACATGAAAATCACGGGCCATCCTTTCGACGTGGCCTTACACGTCACGAGGTCCGGCAATCTTTTTACGACGCACACCCCGGTGGCTGCCGGTTTCGACCGTTTTCCTCCCGACATTATGGAGCAATATCTAGGGGTCTACGCACGGGAGCGACTGGGCATCTCCTTCCACGACCTGCTGGCCCTTGGGAGGCAAAACCCCGATGACGAAAACGAACCTTTCAATATGACATATCTCGCCATTCATGGAAGCGGCGCAATAAACGGCGTGAGCCGGCTGCACGGAGACGTGAGCCGCGCGATCTTCCAGCCGCTCTTTCCGCGCTGGCCCAGGGACGAGGTACCCATAGGCCATGTCACGAACGGGATACACGTGCCGACGTGGGATTCGAGCCATTCCGATGCGCTGTGGACGAAGCACTGCGGCGAGGGTCGATGGCTCGACGAGGGGCATGCGATGGCAGAGGCGATCCGGCGCGTCACCGACGAAGAATTATGGGCCATGCGACGAACCTCGCGCGCGATACTGGTTGAATATGCCCGTGCGCGCTATGCCCGCCAGCTCGCGTTTTCAACCGTACCGCTGGATAAAACAACGCAGGCACAGCAGATCCTCGATCCCGAGGTCCTGACGCTAGGTTTTGCCCGGCGCTTTACGGCATACAAGCGGCCCACATTACTTCTCCACGATCCCGACCGGTTGATCCGCATCCTCACGAACCCGGAACGCCCCGTCCAGCTCATCCTCGCCGGCAAGGCGCATCCCGCCGACCTTGAAGGCCAGGACATGATCCGTCAATGGATCGAATTCATCAGGCGTCCCGAAGTAGGCGGCCACGCCGTTTTCCTGAGCGACTACGATATGCTTCTGACCGAGCAACTCGTGGGCGGGGTCGATGTCTGGATCAACACCCCTCGAAGGCCCTGGGAGGCATGCGGGACAAGCGGGATGAAGGTATTGGTCAACGGGGGCCTAAATCTTTCAGAACTCGACGGCTGGTGGGCTGAAGCCTACACGCCTCAGGTAGGCTGGGCCATAGGCGATGGACAGGAGCACGACGGCGATTCCGCATGGGACGCGGCAGAGGCGGGAGAACTCTACGCTTTGCTCGAGAACGAGGTTGTCCCGCAGTTTTATAATCGTGATGCAGGCGGCATCCCGGCGGAATGGCTGAGCAAGATGCGGGAGAGCATGGCGGGCCTGACCCTAAGCTTTTCCGCGGATCGGGCGGTCCGGGAGTATACCGATGAATATTATGTCCCTGCCGCTGCCCGGTTTGCCGCCCGTCGCGCGAACGAAGGGGCCCTTGGGGTCGCCCTCGCGAGCCTACAGCGCGCGCTGGAGCAGAACTGGCACTCCCTATCCTTTTCCGGGCTGCGCGTTGAAACGTGTGATGGATACCATTACTTTCGCGTGACCGTGGATTTCGGCGCCCTGGACCCGGCTGACGTGCTCGTCGAACTGTATGCCAGGAAGCCCGCCACGGGGGGGGCCGCCTTCGGGCAACCCTTCAGACGCGGGGACAAGGTCCCTGGCAGCAAGAACAGCTACATCTGCTTCACGCAGGTCGAGGCTACTCGACCCCCCGGCGATTTCACCCCCCGCATTATTCCGCAGTCCAAGGACTTCGCCGTGCCGCTCGAAATGAGCCATATTATGTGGGAGCGTTGATCACATGCGTGAGCTGTAGAAGACGAAAAGGACAAGGCCTTGTTGCGTAAAACGGTAATGCGGTTTATATTGTATCGTGGATAAACTAAGGACGTTCCCTTCGATCGGCTGCGGAAGGACCGGCAATGTCCGGTACGTAATGCCCCTAAGACCACTTCCATGAAATCGGAAGAACAATAAGTCGGGAAACGGAACAAACAACCACGGCATCACATTACGGCGATGCATATAACAGGGAAAGGAGTACGAGACAATGAAGTTCAAACCGTTACAGGACAGAGTGATTATCAAAAGACTCGAGGAGCAGGAGAAAACAAAGGGGGGAATCATTATTCCGGATGCCGCCAAGGAGAAGCCCCAGGAGGGCCGTGTGGTCGCCGTCGGCAGCGGCAAAGTGACGGAGAAGGGACAGAGAGTGCCGCCTGAAGTGAAGGTGGGCGACAAGATCCTCTTCGGCAAGTACTCGGGAACGGATATCAAAATTGACGACGAGGAGCACCTGATCCTTAGGGAAGATGACATTCTCGCTATAATCGAAGACTAATACGAGGAGGAGCATATAATGGCCAAAGACATTCTATACGACCAAAAGGCGAGGGAATCACTCCTGAAAGGCGTAAACGCCCTTGCTGACGCTGTAAGGGTTACGTTGGGACCCAAGGGGAGAAACGTCATACTGGACAAATCATTCGGGTCCCCTACCATCACGAAAGACGGCGTGACGGTGGCCAAGGAGATCGAGCTGGAAGACAAGTTCGAGAACATGGGCGCCCAGATGGTGAAAGAGGTGGCGAGCAAAACCTCGGATATCGCCGGTGACGGCACCACCACGGCCACGGTGCTTGCCCAGGCCATTTACAGGGAAGGGGCAAAGCTGGTGGCAGCCGGAAACAGCCCCATGGAATTGAAGCGGGGTATCGAAAGGGCGGTCGAGGTAGTAATCGAGGAGCTTAAGAGGCTATCCAAGCCGACGAAGGATCAGAAAGAGATCGCCCAGGTGGGAACCATTTCGGCAAATAACGATGAGGCGATCGGCAACATTATCGCCGAGGCCATGGGCAAGGTGGGGAAAGAAGGCGTCATCACGGTGGAAGAGGCGAAGAGCATGGAGACCACCCTGGACATTGTCGAGGGCATGCAGTTTGATAAGGGCTATATTTCTCCCTACTTCGTGACCAATCCTGAGAAGATGGAAGTGGTCCTCGAAGAGCCGGCCATCCTCATCAGCGAAAAGAAGATCAGCAACATGAAAGACCTTCTGCCCATTCTGGAACAGGTCGCCAAGATGGGAAAGACCCTTTTGATCATATCGGAAGATGTGGAAGGCGAAGCCCTGGCAACCCTCGTGGTGAACAAGTTGAGAGGGACCCTGAAGGTCGCGGCGGTCAAGGCGCCGGGATTTGGCGACAGAAGAAAGGCCATGCTCGACGATATCGCGATCCTCACCGGTGGCCAGGTAGTATCAGAGGAGCTTGGCATTAAACTCGAAAGCATCAGCCTGAAAGACCTCGGTTCCGCAAAGAGGATCGTCATCGATAAAGACAACACGACGATCGTGGACGGCGCCGGCGAGAGGAAGGATATAGAGGGCCGGGTAAAACAGATCAGGGCCCAGATCGAGGAGACCACTTCCGACTATGACCGCGAGAAGCTCCAGGAAAGGCTCGCGAAACTGGTTGGTGGTGTAGCCGTTATCAATGTGGGCGCCGCGACAGAGTCCGAAATGAAGGAAAAAAAGGCGCGTGTTGAGGACGCCCTCAATGCGACGAAGGCGGCAGTCGAGGAAGGTATTATCCCAGGCGGCGGTGTTGCCTTTATCAGGGCCATCGAGAAGCTGAATACCCTGAAGCTCGAAGGGGAGCGACAGTTCGGCGTGCAGATCGTGAAAAAGGCGCTCGAAGAGCCTATACGCTGGATTGCGCTTAATGCGGGCCATGACGGGTCTATCGTCGTTGAAAAGGTAAGGAACGGCAAGGGTGGTTTTGGTTTCGACGCGGCAAAAGAGGTCTACGTCGACGACATGCAGGAGGCGGGCATCATCGATCCGACCAAGGTTGCCAGGACCGCGCTGCAGAACGCGGCCTCCGTAGCATCACTCCTTTTGACAACGGAAGCCATGATCGCCGAGAAGCCGAAGGAAAACGCTGCGCCCATGATGCCTCCGGGAGGCGGCATGGGAGGAATGGGCGGCATGTACTAAAGGGCAAGTCAGGTTATAGATAGTTTTTAAGGTTTAAGAGCGAAAGGGGACTCAAGGGTCCCCTTTCTGCTTCCGGGTTCTTTTGCCCCTATTTCATCGAGTGGAGTCCCACCCTATTGCCCTCGCTGTCTAGAAACAGGGCGTAGTATCCCATTTCCTTGCTTATCATCGTCTTGGGGACCAGTATCTTGCCGCCGGCAGCCTCGACACGGCTCAATGGATCCGACAGGTCGCGCCCGCCGTTAAGGTAAATTGTGGCCGCCTTCGCGGAGGGCTGAAAATCCATGTGTTTTACCAGCGCACCGCTATTACCGTAACCGCGCATGGGGAAAATCCCGTAAGGCCTATCGCCAAGATCCTTAACGTCTATATCGAGTTTAAACACCTCTGAATAGAACTTTTTTGCCCGTTCCATGTCCGTCACCGGGATTTCGAACCACACAGCGATATTTTTCATAATGACCTTCCTTAGGGCTCGTCAGAAAATAAATGGGCCATCTGGCTCGTCCTTTTGTCCGCCCGCTTCGTTGCGAAAAGGTCATGTACATCCAGTACATTTGGCCTTTCCGCGCCTCGCCGATCGGCCAAA
>JBEKJU010000015.1:0-27846 GCA_050011095.1 Syntrophorhabdales bacterium | reverse complement strand
CTTCGCTCCGCCGGCAATTATTGGGACACCCACTTCGCGCGACCCACTGTGTGGGTACCCCGCGGTCGCCCCCTCTGCGGGCAAAGCCACGACCCGCAAGCGGGTGCCCCGAGACTCCTGCTGCTCAAAGGCTCGCTCCGCTCGTTGTCTTGGATACCCTGCTGCTTGCGGCAGGATCATTTATTCAGAACCGTCCCCTGCTCTTTCTGAGCGGAAAGTGGGCTTTTTACGCCATCCTTCGATCCCTTTCACCTATGTCCGATTTCAAGCCTACTGTAGCGGTGTTCCGCAATTGGCGATTATTCCCTGCATTTTGGAAGACAATTGTTTGACAAGCTCTGCATTGTAGGCATGGGACGCGGTATCCGAGAAGGGGATGTTGCCAAATACCCGCGCGGCGCCGATGGCGTATCCCCGCGATTTTGCGGCGGGCGACCCGGGCGAAACCGCGGGATCGACGTCCGTCGTCACAATCGAAATGGTTTTGTCGGTGTTGCGGCGGATGTCGAAGGTGCGGAACTCCTGGGGGAAATCCCGGAGCGATGCGGTCTCGACCTGCCAAAAGGCTTGTTCAGGATGGTTGACGGGATCGGGTGACGGTTGGGGAGTAATGACGTTCACGTGACGATGTCCCGCGATCCACATGATGAGATTCGGATAGGTGTGGAGGATAGCGAGCAGCTGGGCATCCGTCACGACCGTCCCATGGGTAGTGAAAAAAGGACCATAGTAAACCTTGTTGTTGGGGTCCGCTTGCGGGTTGACCGGGACATGCGCCGCGATGATCATAAGCTGGTTGTTGTCCTGGCCAGCCTGAAGCTCACTTTCGAGCCAGGTGAGCCTGGGCGTGTCGAGACAGCCTGTGGCATAATTTTCCTGGCCGGGCCCCTTACACGTATCGTCGAGCACGATGACCTTGATCGGTACGGTCGCCTTCGGCACGAAGCTGTAGCAGGCAAAGTCATTGTCGAGGTTGGTCTGGGTGAAGCCGTGGCCGGCCGGGTTCGAAGTGGTAGTGAAAAATTCGCGCATCCAATTCTGGCTCGTGGAAGTACTTGTCGAGAGGGAGTGGCGATTTGCGTCGGCAACGACCGTTGGGGGCGTGGGATAGCTTGCAGCCGGCCCTGCTCCGAAGATATCCCCGTAGGGAGTCCAGCCGAGGACCACCCCCATATAGTAACCGGTCCCATCTACGGAATCCGCCGCCGGATTAAGACTGTACGCCATGTTGATGATGGTATTCGACACATGGGCATTCAGGGTTTTTGTGTCCTCATAGGACGAGCCCATCCAGAACTGGTCGTGGTTGCCGATGACCGCATACCAGGGGATCCCGCTGTTGAGCCCGGCGGCCTGAAAAGGCATCTGATAATCGATAGTGTCGGCTCCGAGATTAGCACCGGAGCTTGGGGTGATGACCTTGCCGTCCATGACATCGATAAACCATCTCAGTTCGTTATACTGGGTGTTGTTGGCATCGTCACCGAGAGAGATGCCGAAATCAAACGACGATTGGCTATGCAACACGTTGATCGTCTGGACAGCCGCATCGAGGACCTGGGGCGTCGAGAGAATGATCGGTGAATAGGCCGAAGACAGATTTGAGCCAAACCCTGCCTTCAAGGCGATGTAGATCGGCTGGGCCGGGGACTCCTTGTCGGCGATATGAATGTCGCTCATGGAAAAGAACGACAAAAGACGCGCGGCATTGGACGCGTTCTTGTCGTAGCCGGGCGCAAGGTCGGTCCGCTTTACGTAATCCAGGCCGGGCCCTGCCTGCCACGCGCTGTAACCGTATTGCGCATACAGCGATACCTGCCCCGGGTTGATCTGCGGCGTATTCGGAGGTACTGCGACGGGCATGATCTGCTGTTGTGCCGTCGTGTAAACCTGATTGGCGATAGGCCATGCTACTGGGGCCTGCGGGTCTGATCCGCCTCCGCCTCCACCTCCGCCGCATGCAGCCAGTTGTAGTTGGAGTATCATGAAGGCAAAGATCACACTGAAAAGTCTCAAACTTCTGTAGCGCATAAAAAATTCCTCCCCTGCAAGGCAAGTTTTAGCGGCACTGCTTCGAACCCTTTTATTTTCCTCCCTGTTCTCCCGACTTCAATCCCGTCACGGTTTTCCCATACATCCGATCCAGGCCCCCGCCCTGGAGACTTATCAGAATTGAGGAGCCGTGGCCGGCAGCTTCGCGGAATCGATGCCTTCGCACATCTCGTTGTTCACCTTCACGTTGCCCTGGGCGTCAAGCGTCACGGTCCAGATGGTGTCATAGTCGTCGCTCGGCCAAGGGGGCGCCGTTTGGCCGCTGCCTTTATAGCTCGAGAGGAGCGCGTTTACTATCAGTGGGAAGTGATCGTGCTCCCACGCCAGCAGCACGGTTTGATTGGAGAATCTACCGCCGGTGAAGAAAAAATCGCTCGTTAGCTGGGGCGAGTTCCCCGCGAATATCTCGAAGTCCGAGACCAGATAATAGGGCAGGTTATTGGCGATTGCATAGGGCTCGACCGTCAATGAGGGCCTGACGTACGAAAAATTGAAATTACCCGGAACGGCCACGGCGCCGGGATAAACCTGTGCGGGGTCGATCGAATAGACCTGATCGGGACTGATTTTGTCGCGCAGGGCGTTGGGAAGGGCCAGCGCGCGCCATTGCCCCGCACCAACATAGTTGCCGTCGTCCCAACCGCCGGTTGGATGGGCCTCCGCGTGCCGGATCATGTAAACCGTCTCGTTGGTGTTGATGTTCTTCGGAGTTTCGTTGCCATCACTCCCCGCGGTCCTTGTGATGTTGAAAGGCGTTTGTGCTGTGCATGAAGCGCTCGCCACGGGCCCCGGCAGCACAGGGTAGGTGGAAGGCGGGTTCAGATTGCTGTTGTAGGTAACCATGCCGGCGTATCCCGACGGCGCGATGGAGATCGCGTAGACATAGTTTGGACCCATGTAGGTCGCTGGAAGATTCAGATCATAACCCCAAGCATTATTGATGTTTGCCAACAGGGCGCTGATGGTCTCCCAGGGCGCGGAGAAGACATAAAAGCCCGGGACGTTTGCATTGATGATACCGGTTACCAGGGCAACATTGTTGCCTCCCGTGTCGTTGAAATCCAGCCCCTGGCAACCGGGGCAGGATACCAAAGGCGTAGCGACTCCGCCGGGTAGCGGCCCTGACGCATAAGATGCATCGAGGGGGTAGCTGTTGCCGGTAACCAGGGGCGAGCCCGGACCGCCCTCGCCGGTTAGAGTTATCTGGTTGAGAAGGGCGAACTGCTGAATGAACCCAATTGCCGCCATGTCAGGGTAATTGCTTGTGGTTTGCAAATGGCTCATCGGTTCGAGCGCGTAAATGCGGGTTACGTTCTTTGTCCCCAGCACCTGCTGTTTCAGGTACGTGGCCATGAGGAGCGAGCGCTGTAAACCCTGATCGGTAAGGTTTCCCGTGCTTGGACTGATGTCACCGGGCGCGTTGTAAGCCAAATCCGGGCTCACCACGAAGATCAGATTGAGGGTATCGGCGCTCAGCGGAGCGGTTGTACTGGTACTGGTACTGGAACCGCCCCCGCATCCTGCGAGCAGCGTCAGTGCAAGAACCAAAAACAGCGACCGTACGACGGAGATTCTATTCATGTTCATAATCCTTTTTGGATTTTGTTTTGCGCGCCTCGTGGAAACAATTGTTCGAGTGGAAATACATTGTTGGTGAACATCAATAGGAATTCACACAATCCATAAACCCTTGTTCGTCCATATTTTCAATACCGCACCAGAATACCGGCCAGGTCGTATCGGTAATGGGATTTATGGTATTGGTATCGGGAATAGAGTAATTATGTCCGGAAAAATAGTGCGTTCTGTAAAGTGCCTGTTCAGCATTATTCGTGACGAGTACCGGATAAAGTTGCGCCAAATAATTGTTCAAAGTATTTTGCATGAAATACGATGTCGAAAAAGGGTAATAGCTCAAAGGAACCTGCATGGAATACGATGTCGAAAAAGTATAATAGCCATTGAACTGTCCCGGATTGGCAGCGAGGTCATAGTTCAGGGAAGTGTAATCAATGGCTGTTAATGTATCGCTGGAAAATGTAAAGACCTTAAAGGCAGGGTTATTGCCAAAGTAGGGAGTTATGCCGGGCGTTATATCAAGCACGCTATTAGGCGCCATGATACGGAATTCGTCCATATGAGTGTGCGCGGCAAGCGTCTGGGTTATAAGGCCCGGATATTTCGAAAGTATATGCATAAAACTTGCCTGATAAGTTTGGTCCCACATCATCGTGGTCGTGGCAGTTGTAATGTGACCGTTGCTATCAGCAGCGTCGGCGGTTGCGGTTATATTTGCGCCTGGAGGGACATGCATTAAGAGCCACACCTTTTTGCCCCGGGCTTGGGCTGAAGCGAGTGTCGAATCCAACCAGTCGAGTTGAGTGGTTACTGCGCTACTGGTGTCGCCGAGATACGGGTTAGGGGGCGAACACTCGAAAGTATTGAGTCCTATCACCATCAAATTTGTTCCCGCCGGCTCCGCGGAATAATATCCTCCACCCTCGAACGTATTAAGAAATGTCTGATGATCCACGGCGCCATTCAAGAATTGTGTGTAAAAAAGTTCCGCGTTATTCACAAGAAAAGTGCTTTCAGGTCCAAGGCCTTCGTATGAATCGGCATTTCCGAGGGCGAACATGACGGGAATGTTTCCGATGGACGACCTCACCTGCTGCATAAAAAAGGCAACGGTCTTGTCCAGAAAGGCCCGCATGGCTGCAATGTCTGCAGCAGTTGGATTTTGGGCGTTTTGGGGGTCATGAAGTTCGTAAAACGTTTGCATAAGGTTATGCCCTAGAATGTCGCCAGTATAAATAATGAGCGGACTCGCTCCCAGGTTCTGCTTTATACTTGAGAGTGCAAGCACAAGCAAGGGGTAGTTGGTATCGGTACCCCATACCGAAGGTGCTGTTATTTTCGATGTCTGAAAGATATTCGCCCACTGGCTGACATCCGCATTGACAAGCTTCGGAAAAAGAGTTTGGTCATAAAAAGGATCGAAATGAACATCCGTGAAAACAACCACCTGGAAGTTGTTGCTAACGGGGTTGCTGGTGTTGGTCCCATTGCCGCCGCACGCAGCCAGCTGCAATTGGAGTATCAGGGCAAGAATCAAACCAAGAAGACTATAGCCTTTGTAATGCATGTTTAATATTCCTCATCTTGTGAGACAAATTTGCGCTCCTTCTATAATGGAGATCGCGGTTCCAGATTAAACGCTTCTTCCTCCTCGCTCGTCAGCACCGTCCTTACCGGTTCTGCTTCCCGGCCATGTCCGAGTACCGGCGCTCCGCATGGACGCACCTTGCAAGAAGGATGCCGATTATGGTCCATGAATATACCGGCGTGGCTTGATGCATATGCCCCCGGCGGCCGTCTATTCTAAAACCCCCGTTCCTTGCCCTAAAATCCCTTTGCCTGTGTGACTTAATAGAAGGAGATCGGGTCTGTTGTTCGGTTCCTTTCAAAAAAGGAGAGCATGTGTTTCGTGGCGAAACAGAAGCATATCGGATTTGTGGCATTTAGAGGCGAGGCCCGCGGAGGGCCTTAAGAAGCCTTCCGCGACAGTACTGAACATTTTGCCTGTCCGTGTTGATAGGCATGCAAACGGTTGGATTGCGAATGACGGTGTCAACACATGGTTTATGAGTCGTCAAATAATGGACAGGGGGTCACCGCCGACTACGCCGGGGCAGAGATCTCCCGATTAGAACTATGGCCGTCTGACATATCGGTTGTTCAACATTCGGCAATAATCTGTTGCCCTTAGAGCGCCTTCTCCATGTGTGGGAAAACGGGCGGCAAGCATTCCCACCTCAGGCGCTTACATCGCCATTCCCCTACGTACCTCTTGAACCTTCTCTCGCCCATAGAGAAGCTCCACCAGCATGAGCGCGAAATCTACTGCGGTACCCGCGCCTCGCCCGGTCACGAGGTTGCCATCAACAACGACGGGTTCGGCTGAGAGCCGCCCATCGACCCCTTTAGAAAAATCAGGATGGCAGGTAAAGCGCTTCCCGCGAAGCAGACCATGAGGATGCAGGACAACCACGGGTGACGCGCAGAGCGCAGCGTACAGTCGTCCCTCGTCCGCCTGGCGTTTTAGCAGGGCTATAAGACCCGCCGAGTCGCGCAGGCGCTCGGCCCCGGGTATGCCGCCCGGCAGGGCTATCAAATCGAATGTTTCGCGGGCGCAATCGGACAGAAGGCGATCGGCCACAAGCTTCATCCCTTTCGATCCGGTCACGACCAGCTCCTTTACCGCGGCGATGGTGACATTCGCACCGGGCCGCCGGAGCACATCGACTATTGCAACAGTCTCGAGTTCTTCGCTGCCATCCGCCACGGGCACAAGCACGTTCCTCTCCATATCGTTCCTCCTGGTTTGTTTCTTTTAAGTATAGGGCATCTCGGCCTTTTACTCACGCCTCATTACAAAAGGCCGTGGTCGCGGCAAGACGCCCGGCGGGCCCTGAGGAGGCAGTACACAGCCCCGACTTTGACGAGTTCAAGGGCAGCTTATCGCTGTACCGGTTGGAAAGCGGCGCCGAACCAGATGAACTATTCTGCTACAGGGAGCCGACTTCCACGGCGGCGATGAGTCAGCGCACCCCATCGATGACCGACGTGGCCATGGACATGGCGGAAGGAGGGCTCGCGCGATTCGTAACATGTTCATGTGTTATAGCTGTCAGGTTGCTATAATGATAAAAGAACTCCTTGCAGAAAGGCATATGGCAAGAAATGACAAGGTGAGCCCTTCCGGGGTTACACAAGGCACCACGAGAGATCCGGGTGGGGAGGATTGTGATCCTGACATGGCCGCCGACAAAAGCCTGAAGAAAAAGGTCAGGAGATGAATTTAATCGTCATAAAGGAGAAGAGCCATGGCTAGTACGAGCGCTGACGGTCCTTTGGCAAACCTGTATTTTGAGGATCACGTACCGGGTTCGGTGTACCTGTTTGGGTCAGTCCTGGTTGAGGAGCAGGAGATACTTGACTTTGCGGAGCGATACGACCCTCAAGTGTTTCACATTGATCCTGACGCTGCCAGGAAAACCTCCTTTGGAGGACTCGTCGCGAGTGGATGGCACACAGTGGCCCTGGCCATGCGATTGATTGTTGACCATCGACTCTCTCGGGTGGCAAATATAGGATCGCCCGGCGTGGATGAGTTGCGCTGGCTCAAGCCGGTACGTCCCGGCGACATATTGTCCGTAAGACTTACCGTGATGGAAGCCAGGCTCTCACATTCCAAGCCCGACCGGGGCATCGTCAGGGCATTGGTTGAAGTGCTGAATCAGACCGGGGAGGTGGTCACCAGTTGGAAGGGCCTTAACATCGTGCTCTGCCGGAATTCGAGCTTACGAGGGCCATAAAGAGCGGGTTTCTTCCCGCTGCGCGTACCGCATAGACACTGTAATCAAGCGACGCGTCACGAACAAAATAATACAACAGCTAAATATGGTATTCGAGTAGCGCACAGCGTGCCTATCCGGGCGTTTATCCTGCCCGCTACCCTATTTCCCCGGCTCTTCAGGACTCATGAATCTATTAAAATGTGGTTCACAGATTCACCCCTGCTGTGCTACTATATAGATCAGACATAGACGAACGGTCAGGCACGATTAATGGAACGGAAGGAGCCGTAGTGATCGAAGAGACGAAAAGCAAAGAAGAGCAATACAACAAAGCGCGCATCCTTCACAAATCGCTCGATGAAAAACTGCAGGTGCTTGAGGAAAAGCCTTATCTGACGGAGGATGAGGAGTTGGAGGTGAAGCTCCTCAAGAAGAAAAAGCTCTACTACAAGGATATGATGGCAAGGTTGAAGGGAGAGCTGGGGAAGGAGTGACGATGGGAGGTTGCATCGCTGCAACTCCCATTATCGATTGCGACCACCAGTCCATGCAGCGCTTCGCGGACGAGACGCAAGGCGAAGGAAACAGATGAGCCGGTACAATAAGACAGATTGTCAAGGCGGCCCGTGACTGTAAAGGCTCAGGATTCATGTCGTAGTTAGGGATGGCAACCGATCCTTCGGATGTGATGGGTCGTAAGCCAACCAAAACCAGGAGGCTCAGCGCATGAAAGCTATCGGTGTCAACGGAAGTCCCAGAAAGAAATGGAATACCGCGACACTGCTCGAAAAGGCCCTTCAGGGAGCCGCTTCGCAAGGTGCAGAAACAGAGTTGCTTCACCTGTACGATCTTAACTATAAAGGATGCGTGAGTTGCTTCGCCTGCAAGACAAAGGACGGGAAGAGCTACGGCAGATGCGCGGTAAAGGACGATCTGACCCCGGTTCTGAAGAAAATGGATGAAGCCGATATCATCATCCTGGCCTCGCCGATCTATTTCGGAACCGTTACCGGAGAGATGAGATCATTCTTGGAGCGCCTGCTCTTCCCCTACATGACCTACACCGATCCCCCCGGGTCATTGTATTCCGGAAGCGTCCGCACCGGCTTCATCAATACCCTCGGCGTTACCGAAGAATTGGCGAAAGAGCGTGGTTTTGACAAACATATCGCCCTCAACGAGATGCTCTTAAAGCTGATTTTCGGTGCCTCGGAAACACTGTGCAGCTTCGACACCTATCAGTTTGATGACTATTCAAAGGTTTATGCGCCTCGCTGGGACCCCGAGCAAAAGGCGAGGAGGAGGTCGGAGGTCTTTCCCGTCGACTGCCAACACGCCTTTGAAATGGGCAGCCGGCTGGCGGCAGAATAGGTCGCCGATCCTCCCTTCGCCGGTCGGGAAAAAACATGTGGTCCGGAATTGACAATACGTCCCCCACCCCGCAGGAGGTCTTCGGCATTTTTTTCAGAATCCAGCATAGCAAACGCAAATCCTGAGAATTTCACAGGGGCCCCGGCCCGCCGCGGGGTATGAACGTGTGAAAAAATCGTCTTTTTGTCGTCACCAAGCCTGCCCCGGAGTGTTTCTATCCGGTCAGCGGCCACTGGAGTAAGGAGCTTGGCGCCGGGGACCCGAGGCAATGGTTCCCGCGCTTCGCATCACCGAATCTGGAGCACAACCTTGCCCTTGTCGAGGCGCTCCGGGCGGTGGCGGATAAGAAAGGCGTCACCGTGGCGCAGGTTGCCATCGCCTGGGTGGCGGCCCAGGGAAAGGAGGACATCGTGCCCCTGATCGGAGCGCGCAGACGGGAAAGCCTTTCGGAGGCCCTTGGCGCCTGCGATGTGACGCTGACCGCGGCCGATCTGGCCCGGATCGAGGCAGCGGTGCCATCCGGGGCCGGAGCCGGCCAACGGTATGCGCCCCAGTCGATGAGGAACCTGGATAGTGAAAGGGATACCTGATCCGAGCCGGGTGGGCGCCTCGCGGTCTTGACGAAAGAGGCCTGACACGCGGTGTGGGAGGCTTATCGCCGGAGGCATGGGTCAAACGGATGTTCGGCCGGGTCCATTGCCTATAGATCCTGCGAAGGCTGTGATAGGCCACAAGCAAAGGAGGACGCCAACGTGGATGGAACGCGGCGCGCGGATATCAGACCGGGGATGAGAGTTTCCATAGTCCTTAAGAAACATCAACGGACCGGGGCGCTTACGGAAGGGATAGTGAAAGACATCCTGACCGGTTCGCCCGTTCATACCCGGGGGATCAAGGTACGTCTGGAAAGCGGAGAGGTGGGGCGGGTCAAGAGGATAGGCGAGTGAGGACCACGGCGGATCGCCTTTATGAAAACGAAAAAACCTTTGACGATAAATCGCCCTGCGCTTGACAGGGGCGTGCAGGCCGGCAAATTCAGATGTATAATAGCCTTTGATGCTGTCCGAAGATGTATCCGGACCCGCCATGACGACCAGCCATCGAGGGAAGGTTCCGATTTGGTTCCTCACCCTTACCTGTGCCTATGGAGCGATTCTCGCCGTGGTGACCGCGCTGGACCGGCTCGGCGCGGATCGCTGGTGGTTCGGGGCCTTGAACCTCTATCTGCCCCAGATGGCATGGGCAGTCCCCGGGATTCTTTTGGCGGTCCTCTCTCTCAAGGCGGCCCGGCGCTGGGTATGGGCGCCTCTACTGTGCGTGGCATGGGTTCTGGGGCCGATTATGGGCTTTTGTTGGCACACGCAAGCGCCACCGGGATCGGCGGACGTGCGGATTATGACCTGGAACGTGAAGTACGGGGGCAACAACAAGGTGACGCAGCTCGCAATCACCTACGATATTGATGCGGCCGAACCCGATGTGGTTCTCCTGCAGGATGCCGGGGGCTTGTTGAATGGGCCCATCGGGCGCTTCTTCCAGGGATGGAATGTCTGCTCTTTTGGACAGTACGTCATCGCGAGCAAACTTCCCCTGGACGAAGCGGAGGTTCGATTGATACCTTTTCCCGGAGAGAACCATACGTGTCTGCGGTGCCGGCTGCGCATCGGCGCGAAGACTCTCATCCTGTACAACGTGCATTTTCAGTCGCCGAGGCAGGGACTCGACGCCTTCAGGGAGGCGCGGAAACAGCCCTCGTATTTGCCGAGCGCCGTTCAGCAGCTCGAGGACAACGTGGAGGCCCGTCTCTCACAGGCGCGTGCCCTGGGGGAACTGATCCGGCAAGAGCGGGAACCGGTTGTCGTCGGCGGTGACCTGAACTCGCCGGACGCTTCTCTCGCGTGCGCAACGCTTCGGGAAGCGGGGCTTCACGATGCCTTCGCGGAGGGGGGGAAGGGCTATGGCTATACATACGGCCACTTCCTTCTCCGGCGCAGACTCCCCTGGCTTGGTACTTCGTGGATGCGGATCGATCACGTCATGTTGAGCCCGCAGCTCCAGTCGCGCGCCTGCAGGGCGGGGACGGCCAATGTCTCCGAACACCGTCCGGTAATCGCCGACGTGGTTCTGGGAAGGGGAACGTGAGGGGCGCATGCGTTTCTCCGCTTTCTATTCCTTTGCCCTACGGTTGCCCTTTAAGCTGTTCACAAGTCCTCTCACCTGCTCCACATCCCCCGCATATGGTGGCGGGGCGTACTTGATGAAGCTCTCAAACGCCGTTACCGCCTGAATAGAGAGCCCTTTGTCTTTAAGGGCAAGCCCCAGATTCAAGTAGGCCAATGCATATTCCGGGTTGATCCGGAGTGCCTCGCGATAAGCCTGGATGGCCTCATCGGTAAGGCCTTTGTCTTTAAGGGCGAGCCCCAGGTTGTAATAGGCCAATGCATATGCCGGGTTGATCCGGAGTGCCTCGCGATAAGCCTGGATGGCCTCATCGGTCAGGCCTTTGTTATACAAGGCAACCCCGAGGTTGGTATAGGCGTTCGCATTTGCCGGGTTGATCCGGAGTGCCTCGCGATAAGCCTGGATGGCCTCATCGGTAAGGCCTTTGTTATACAAGGCAACCCCCGTATTGTAGTGGGTTGTTGCGTCTTCCGGGTTGATCCGGACGGGTTCCCGGCTGGCCCTGGCGGCGTCATCCTGAGTTGCCGCCACCGCTTCTCCGGGTGCTGTTGATGACCCGAACATGACAAAGGAACCACCGGCATTATCATATTTATTAGGCACAATCCGATAACCGTGTTTAAGCAAAGTCGCGACAGGAAGGCCATGTTTTACCAGCAATGCGATAATCAAGCGGCGATCTTTTGCATCCGCCGGGTTGAAAAGCCACAGACCACAAACTTTGCCATTGCTGTCTCGCAACAGTGAATGCTCGGCGGTCGGCCCCGTGGCGGCTTTCTTATCGAGGTTTTCCCCGGTTGGTTCTGTTCCCAACAATACGTCAGCCCCCTTCCCTGCCAAAGTCCCTGGAACTACCGACTCATCCTTGTGAGGAGGGGCCTCAGGCTCTGCCCTTGCCAGGACTTCCCGCTCCTTTGCGGCCGTATGTTCCATCGGTTTCACTCCCCTGATCGCGCCAACCTTCTCTATTAGCTTTTGAGACACGGACGTCGCCATGCGGTCGAAGGGCACTCGCTTGAGCGGCAGGAACCACGTAATCCCAAAGAAGAGCAAAAGAAGAAGCGCCAGGGCCGCGGCATGGGGAAGCAGCCTTCGGACAGAGTGAGGCCCTCCTTCATCCGCGAAATCGCGAATCACCTCTTTCGCGATTTTCTTGGTGACGGGCTTCCGCCGGTAGCCGAATCCCGTGATAAGGGCATTATCGCAGAGGACGTTAAGCACCCTCGGACTCCCTTTCGACGTTCTGATAATCTCCTTCAAGGCCGGGGTGGTGAAAACCGAGGCAAGGTCGTTGCCGGCAAGCTTAAGCCTAAACCTGACATATTCCAGACTCTCGGCGCTTGAGAGGGGCTGGATCGTTGCACGGACCGCGAGCCGCTGCTTGAGTTGCCTCAGTCCCTCCATATTCAGCTTTTTATCGAACTCCGGTTGGCCCACCAGGACAATTTGCAGCAGCTTGTCTTTGGACGTCTCGAAATTGGACATCATACGCAAGTTTTCCAGGGTATCGGTGGGCATGTTTTGGGCTTCGTCAATGACGAGCACAACGGTATTGCCCTGCCTGTATTCTTCGAGGAGGAAATCGTATAGTCTGTTGACCATCTCCATCGAGGAATTACTTTCAATCGGGAGCCCCAATTCCTGGTAAATGGTCTTGAGGAGCCCCTGAAAGGTGAGCTTGGCGTTGAACACATAGATGGTCTTGAGATGCTCGTTGTTTTTCATTTTCAGATATGACCGGAGAATGGTGGTTTTGCCCACACCAACGGCCCCGGTAATGGCGACAAATCCTTTTCTTTCTTCTATGCCGTATATTATGGCTGCCAGGGCCTCCTTATGACTCGGACTGAGGTAGAGAAACTCCGGATCAGGCGTGATGTGAAAGGGCTGTTTCTTGAGGCCGTAGAAAGTTAAATACACGACATTACCTCATATCGTCTTGACGCCGCAGGCACCGGGAATCCTATCGAGGGGGTTCCTGTATGTCCGTTAAGAACCATTGGCCTGCCCCACCCTCTGTGATGTTTGTAAGAAATGTTTGACATTATTGAGGTTCCCCTTCCCGTAGCGTGAATTAACTGCGAAGAGATGGCGGTCGCCCTTTCCCTATCGGCACGCCGGAGACGCGGCTTCACTGTTCGGCTGGCGTCCACGACCGTCGCGTCCTAACCCTGCTGCCGGTGAGGGTGCTCGTGTATCTCCCTCTGATGCGCGGGGTGATCGTGGTCGTGAGTACCGTGCTCGCCGGTATGGAGGTGGTCGTGCACCTTCCATTGACCATCGTGCTTGTGGGCGTGTTTGCGTTCATGAATATGCTCGTGGTAGTGAGGATGGGTGTGTTCGTGCTCTCCTTCCATCTCGCGCCTCCAAAACATATGGGACAATCAGAGACTCGCTTCTGTCAAAATGTAATACGATCCGCCCCAAAGTCAAGGGGCTGAAATCGCTCCCATTCCGGCTTCCACCCAAAAAAACGGCACCTCATGGAGGGGCAGCGACGGATGGAGGGACGATGCGGCCGCGAGCCGGCCATGGGTCTGTCTCATTTCCTGAAACATCGTAATGGACCTGATTATTGCTCCTCTATGCTAATACGTCTTTTCCCTGTTATAATATTGATATAGGGAGACAATATGAAAAAGCTTCTACTGATCGTGGTGCTTTGTTTGGTAGTGGCCGTTGTAGCTGTTCCATATCCCTCCTATGGAAGGAGTGGCGGTCACGGAGGCGGCGGTCACGGAGGTGGTCACGGCGGTGGTCACGGAGGTGGCGGATGGCATGGAGGAGGGCGTTACTGGGGAGGACCCGGCTATTACCCGTTCGGAGGATACGCCTATCCTTATTATCCCTACTATGCTTACGGGTATTGGGCAACTCAGTGTGATCCTTATGGCAGGTGCTTCAGGGTCTGGGTTCCATATTATTGAGGGTAAGGGCTCGTCAGAAAATAAATGGGCCATCTGGCTCGTCTTTTTGTCCGCCCGCTTCGCTGCGAAAAGGTCATGTACATCCAGTACATTTGGCTTTTCCGCGCCTCGCCGATCGGCCAAAAATCCTTCGCCATCCGACTCATTTATTTCCTTCCGAGCCCTAAGCAACCTGGTACGAGCCAGTCGAGTAACGATGACCTATTTTGGATTAGTCCTGGTAAACTTCAATCCTTCCAGCGATACCCCGGCCATGAGTCCTTTCTGGCCGAACACAAAGCCGACAATGGGTTCCTTGAGCTTGGTGGTATCCACCGAACCGCCTGCTCCTATGTTGACGAGGGTGACCTGACCGTCGACACCCACCTGCCAACCCGTGCTTGTCCTGAACTTCCTGAGAGCGTTCTGGTCCATGAAGCAGAGGAGAACATTGAATTCCTGGGCGCCGACCTGGAACCCCACCGAGCCCGCGGCAAGGTTGTAGTAGCCGATGCTCCTTCCACCGATCCTGAGAGCGCCATTGCCGTACTTGCCCCCGACGACGAAGCCGGCCTGCTTGATCCTCGGGATGACAAGCACACCTTTTGCGGCCTTAAGGAAAGCCTCGCCACCCTTTACGCCTGTCGCGAACCTCTCAAGGGCGACATCCACGCTGGCGTTGATCTCCGTTTTGGTTGCCGCCTGGGCCATGTGTGGTAATAGCACCGCCGAAACGAGCAGGAAAGCCGAAAGGCCAACGCACATTATCGTTCCAGAACGCATCTTCATATTTCCTCCTCCTGGTATGGTATATATAGTTTTAATGTACGTCGCCCCACCTCCGAAAGCAACGCCTCACGAAGCCGACGATGGATGCACCTGTTTCCAAAAAACCTGCGTGGCGCGCTCCTGCTTTCCATTGCTGCATGTGCCAGGAGAGCCATGGGCAGGTCGCTCAACGTTTTGTGCGCCTAGCACGCCCCTCCCCCCGTCGGGGCCGTGGCAGCGATGCCCAGGGCGCGGGAGAGGGCGTCGAAGTCCATCCGCGCTTCCAGCAGGCGCTCGAAGTACGCCACCTTCTTCTCCTGGTGGAAGCGGGTCTTGCCGAAGAAATTCTCGATGGCCTGGATGGCGCTGAGCGTGTCGTGCCGGGTGACAATGAGGGGGACGCGCCTTTCCGAGGCCAGGGCGATGATGAGCGGGTTGGGATAGAGGTTGCCCGTGAGGATGAGACAGCGCGTCGACGTCTCCAACGCGGCGAGCTGGATATCGACCCTGTCGCCCCCCGTGATGACCGCCTTGTGCGGGGAGCGGCGGAAATAGGAGAGGGCGTTCTCCACGGCCATGGCGCCGACCATCACGTTTTCCACAAGCTCGCCGAGGGCGTCCTCGCAGCAGAGGATCTCACCTGCCAGGCCTTCGAGAAGCTCGCCGACGCTCACGGAGAGGAGGAGCTTGTCCTTGGGCAGGGTCGCGAGGACAGGCACGCCGCGGGACGCAAGGTAAGGCCTGACCTTTTCCTCGGCATAGCTCAGGCGGTGCGGGAAGACGCTGTTGATGATCGCGCCGGCAAGTGAGTTCCCGAGGAGCAGGGCCGTGATGAGGAGGTCGTCCACGACCTGGCGGGTTTCAACGTAGGGAACGACGACGAGCGCGCGGGCGCCGAAAAGCCTGATGAGCCTCTCCGGGGGCAGGTTGATGATCCGGCCTTCGCGAAGGCTGCCGCCGCCTTCGATGACGACCGCGTCCTTGCCCGTGGCTATGGTCCGGTATGCCTCGATTGCCAGGTCCTCGAAGGGACGCGTATCCCCGCCGTCCAGCACGGCCTTGACCGCGTCGGGCGCAAGCAGGATGGGGGCCATGGATTCGATGGGGTCTGACAGGCCCATGACCGACCGCACGAAGAGGACGTCCTCGTCCACGAGCCTGCCGCCGTCCGCGCGGGGCGTCGTGCTGACGGGCTTCATGTACCCCGCGGCGTGGCCCGCTGCCCTTAGCCTTCGCAAAAGCCCCGTGCAGAGGGCGGTCTTGCCCGAGAACCGGTCAGTCGACGTGACGTAGATCGCTATGGCCATTGTCCCCTCCCTTCTTCCTCTCGCGGGCAATTCATTTCGTGAGGCAACGGACGCATCCGCTAGGATGCGAGGACGAGCCTCATGTCGATGCCCATGACGCCCCTTCCCTCCTCGAATACGACGAGGGGGTTGATATCCATCTCCAGGATCACCGGAAATTCGGTGACCAGTTGCGACACCCTGAGCAAGGCGTCCGCGAGGGCCGGGACGTCCGATGGGGGCCTGCCGCGCACGCCCTGCAGGAGCTTGTACGAGCGAAGCTCCTGCATCATCTCCGTCGCCTCCCGGCGGCAGAACGGGGCGATGCGAAAGACCACGTCCTTCAGCACCTCCACGTAGATACCGCCGAGACCGAGCATCACGAGGGGACCGAACTGGAGGTCCCGGTTCATGCCCAGTATCACCTCGGTGCCGCCCTCGATCTGCTCCTGGACCTGGCAGCCCCAGATGTCGGCGTCCGGCATGTAGCGGGAGGCGCGGTAGATGAGGAGGTCAAAGGCGTCGCGCACGTCGGCCCTCGTCCGTATATCGAGCTTGACCCCGCCGATGTCCGTCTTGTGCAGGATATCGGGCGAGGCGATCTTCATCACCACGGGGAAGCCGATCTCCTCCGCGAACCGCACCGCCTCGTCGGCGCTGTCGCACAACTTCGATTTCGGCACACGGATGCCGTAGGCCTCCATGACGGCCCTCGCCTCGGCATCGCCTATCGTCGTCCGGCGCTCGGCGCGCACCTTTTCGAAGAGGTCCGCCACGGCCGCGCGGTCCGCGTCGAAATGTTCGAACTCCGGCAGGGGCTCGGCCTGCCAGAGGCGCTGTTTCACCATGACGGAGATGGCGCCCACCGCCCGCTCGGGGGCGATATAGTTGGGCACGCCGTGGTCGCTGAGGATCCGCACCGCCTTGTGGATGGACGCCTCCCCCATGAAGCAGGCGAGCATGGGGATGGGCGCGTGGCCGGCCGCGTCGGCCACAACCTGGGCGACCTCGTCGATCTTCGTCGAGAACTGCGGGGTGAGGATGACGATCAGGGCGCCCACGTTCGGGTCGGCAAGGACGATGTCCAGGGCGGACCTGTACCGGTCGGTCGGCGCGTCGCCGAGGAGATCGACGGGGTTGAGGACGCTCGCGGCCGGAGGAAGGGCGGCGCGCAAGGCGTCGATGGTCTTCCGGTCGAACGAGACGAGCCGCAGGCCCGCGCGCTCGATCGCATCGGTCGCCATGATGCCGGGGCCGCCCGCGTTCGTGACGATGGCCACCGCGTCGTTTGCGGGCAGGGGCTGACGGGCCAGGGCCACGCCGAAATCGAAGAGCTGGCCAATGGAGGCGGCCCGGACCACGCCCGCCTGCGTGAAGGCCGCCTCATAGGCCCGCTCGCTTCCGGCCATGGAGCCCGTGTGGCTGCTCACGGCCCTGGAGCCGCCCGCCGTCACGCCCGCCTTTATCGCGACGAGGGGCTTTCGCTTCGTGAAGTGCCTGGCCACCTCGATGAAGCGTGTTCCATCGGTGATGCCTTCCAGATAGGCGAGGACCACCCGCACGCGCGGCGGTTCGGCCCAGGCGGTGAGGAAATCGATCTCCGTGAGATCCGCCTTGTTGCCGAGGCTCACGAAGGAGGCAAAACCGATATCCTCGGCCACGGCGATGTCGAGGATCGAGGTGCCGAGGGCCCCGGACTGGGACATGAAGGCCATATCCCCGGCCGGCGGCATGCCGGTCGCGAAGGTCGCGTTGATGGGCGTGAACGTGTCGATGACGCCGAGACAGTTGGGGCCGAGGACGGCCATGCCGTGCCGGGCGGCGATCCCAGCGATGGCCCGCTCCGCCTGGAGACCCTCGGGGCCTGTTTCGCGGAAGCCCGCCGATATGATGATCGCCGCGCGCGCCCCGCGCTTGCCGCACTCGTCGAGGACGCCGGGGACGGCCCGGGCGGGGATGGCGATCACGACGAGGTCGACCTGCTCGGGCAGGGCGCCGATGTCCTTGTAGCAGGGCAGTCCCAGGAGCCTGTCCCTGCCGGGGTTGACGGGATAGATCGTGCCCTTGAACCCGCTTGCGATGATGTTGTGGAGGATGGCGTAGCCCGGTTTGTCCCCGGCGTCCGTCGCGCCGATCACGGCGACAGAGGCAGGGGCGAAGAGACAGTCGAGGTTTCGCGACAACCCATGATTCGTATCTCCCTGCTCCATGCCATAAAATAGCCACTGAGAGAAGCAGTGGCAAGGGAAAAGTGAAAAGGCAACAAACCAGGGAAAAGGCTTCTCTTGCCTTTACTTTCCACTTTCCACTTTTCACTGCTTCTCTCACTTGCCACTGTTTCTCTGACTTGCCCCTTGTTCTTGTCCTTCGATTCATGGTAAGTAACGGGGTCGGCATTTTTTCGCCACCGATCCTTCCCTTTGCGACGGGGGTGACCGGGGACGATAAGGATAGGGACAAGGAGGAGGACATGACAGGAGACGGGAACAACGTCGAAGGGGCCGAAACATCGACCGTCATCGGTGAGATCATCCGGCCGGGTGAGGCGTCGTCGCTGGCCGAACTCATGGAATTCGTGGCAGCCAGGGAAAGGGAGGAGGGCTTCGGCGCGGAGCGGATAGAGGAGATAGGGACCGCCCTCGCGGAGGCCCTCGGGCTCATCATCACGAGGGCATACCGGACGAGAAGCGGCGAGATCAGGATCACGTGCAAACACGACGCGTGGGGGAAGCTCGTCATCGTCATCGTCGATACGGGCGAGCCCTTCAACATCCTGCTCGCCGATGTGGCGTTCGCGGGCGAGGAGGCGACGGGAAGCGAAAAGGAGAAGGCGACGGCGCGGCTCATAAAGAAGCTGATCGACAACATCGAATACAAGCGGGTGGAGCAGGAAAATACGCTCAGCTTTTTCGTTTCCGGTGAGCTTCGCCGGAAGCGGTGAGAAAGACCCGCGTGCGCGGACCGGCCGTTATTAACCGTCTCGTAATAGTGTCGTCATGCCGGACCGCACGCAGTGCGCTTGCGGGTCGCGACATCCAGAAAGGCCCTGGATTCCGGGCGACCCAGAGGGTGCCCCGGCCGGAATGACGGAGTACAGACAATTATGCGACGGTTGATAAGTGAATCCGCCCGGCCCGGGGAGATTGGCGAAAGATGACGAGACTATTTCTCATACGACATGGCGAGACGGTCGATGAAGACACGAAAAAGGTCTACAAGGGAAAGATCGACATCCCCTTGTCGGAGACCGGCATTGCCCGGATGCGCCGGGCGGCGGCCTTTCTTGCGGCGTTCAGGCTGGACAGGGTCTACACGTCGAGCCTCTCCAGGGCAATGGACACAGGGAGGATCATCGCCGAGGCGCAGGGGCTCGATATCGAGGCCCTGGCCGCCTTCGAGGAGATAGGCTTCGGCGATTGGGAGGGCTTAAGCTTCAGTGAGATCAGGGAGCGCTACCCCGAGGAGATGACGGCCTGGCTCGCGGACCCCGTGCACTACGTACCGCCGGGGGGGGAATCGTTTCAGAGCGTGCAGAAGAGGGGCATGGACGCGCTCTGGGGGATCGTGGACGGTCATAAGGGGCAGAACATAGCCGTCGTCGCCCACGCGGGCATCCTGAGAATCATGATCTTCGCCCTCCTCGACATCACGCTCACGAACATCTTCAGGATAGCGCAAGGATACGGCGGCATCAGTATCATGAATATTCACAGGGACGGACTCATCGTGACGGACCTCCTCAACTTCACGTATTACTAGCGCGGCCGGACCATGGGGGGGCGGCAGGCTCGAACCCTGTGACCCTGTCGTCCTTGAGCGTGTAGGTGTAGCGGCCTGGTTGCGCATCGGCCATCTGCCGGAGCAGCTCGGGGCTTTCCGCCGTTTTGGAGAGGTTCCACAGGTGGTCCCTGCCAAAGGCCCCGCTCACCGTCATCTCCCCCGGACCGGTCGCCTCCATGGCGAGGTCATCCGGCATAACGGAGGACATGTGGGGGTCGTTCCTCGCGAGCATGAGAAGATACTGCAATGTTTCATTACCACCGCTTTTCACGGCGTCATGCACGAGAGGGACGAGGGTCGCCATCTTCCCGTGTCCGACGCGCCGCATGCCGTCCGGATCGCCGAAATAGGGGTCCACGTCCCTTCCCGAGAGGCCAAACCCCCGGCTGTGGTCCGGGTCTATGTACAGTTCCATTTTCGGTAGTTTTACCCAATGGCGAGCGCCGGTCTCCGGGTCGATTACCCAATAGCCGCCCTCATCACCGTAGGGGGGTTGGGGGTCTCGTTGCCGGGGGAACGGCCTTTCCGGCAGGGTTGAGGTTTGGAGGTCGCCGAGGGGACCGGCAAGGGCGTTCCGGTTGCCGTAAGATGCCATGGAAAGGGGGGCGGGGCCGCCCGGACGGGCGAGCCGCCTATTGACCGGCGACAGGTTATCGGCCGGTGTCTCTCCGTAGCGCATCACCAGGGGCAGCATGTTCCCCTGTGCCTGCGCCTCTCTCATCCGCTTGCGCCGGTCCTCCTCGATAGAGGGTCACAGTTCCGAAAGACCGTATTCATTGGCCATGTCCACACCCTCCTTAACCGCGCCCGTGGGGGCACGGGATTTATTCCGCGAGGCGCCTGTCCACGTCGGCCTTCACCGATGCGAGGTCGATGACGACCACGACCTGCCCATCCCCGAGGGGGCGAACGGAGGGCGTCTCCTTGAGAAGCTCCCCTTTTCCCAGGGGCGCATCGCCGGTGAAAGAGAACTCCCACCGGCCGTATTTCATCATGTCCTTTTCCGGGCCGACATGGTGGAAGTCCACGTTGGAGAACTCCTTCGCGATGGTGCGGTTCCTGAAGGCGTGGAGAAGCCTGATAAAGAGCTGGAGCCGGTAGAGGTCCTCCCGCGTGAATTCCGTCCTTGTCCCCTTGCCGTGGGCTAACCGGCAGGGCGTCACGTACCCGCCCTTGAGCCACTCGTGGAGCCTCGTCCTGTCGATGTGAAAGAGCCGGGCCACGTCGAATGTGGAGTATTTGTCCATATGTAGTGTAATGTACATTACCGCAAGTAATAGGTCAAGAAATTTTATCGGCGGCCGCCTTTCGGTGACCGCCACCCGGCATCAACCGCCGCGCCGGTGTACAGGCGGTCCGGCGGCGGGAAGAGGCCGCGCGGAACGAAGGCTGTCCGCGCAGCCTCTTCCTGGGGGGCGGCGACTGTGGTACACTATAGACCTATATGACCGCGTAAGGGCGCGCATGCGCCCAGGGGCGCGCGTCGCCGCCGGAACATGCGCGGGAAGGCGAAAAAAACCGCAAGAGGACGAATCGGAAAATGGAGCAGGAAAAAAGGGAAGGAAAGACGCTTTTTATGATACGGGGTAACAAGGTGCGATTGGCCCGGCTCGTTCGCGCAAGGCGGCAGACAGGCACTGGCGCGGCCGACGGGGTCGGGGGCCTGCCGGCCGAAGGCAATGGTGCATCGGGCAACGGATGGACAGGCAATGACGCGACAGGCCATCCGGCGGAAGACGGGTCCTTCCGGATCGTTACGTACAACGTCCACCGCTGCCGGGGGCTCGACGGGAGGACGCGACCTTCGCGGATCGTTGAGGTGCTGGCTGAGGTGGATGCGGACATCGTCGCCCTCCAGGAGGTCTGGAACGTCGAGGACCGGGGGCTTGAAGACGAGCAGGCGCGCTTCATCGCGGGGGAGCTTGGGCTCCATTACTGCTTCGGCGAAAACCGCAGGCACAGGGGGGGCGGGTACGGGAACATGGTGCTCAGCCGGCTGCCCCTCGTCGAGAGAGGGAACATCGACCTGAGCCACCCCGGTCGGGAGGAGCGGGGCTGCCTCTGCACGGATGTGATGGCGGGCGACGAGGTCCTCCACGTTTACAACGTGCATTTGGGTACGGCCTACCGCGAACGGCGCCATCAGGGGCGGCGGCTCGTCGAATCGGAAAGCCTCGCGGGGAAAGACGTCCTCGGTCCCCGCATCCTGGTGGGCGACTTCAATGAATGGTTGCGGGGCCTCACGTCACGGCTTCTGACCGAGCATTTCGGGACGACCGGCATCCGGCAGCACCTGGCCCGGCGGCGCACCTACCCCGGTCCGCTGCCCCTGGTCTACCTGGACAACATGTATTTCGACGCCTCCCTCGAATTGGAGCAGGCGCGTCTACACCGGACGCGCAAGGCCCTGATCGCCTCCGACCACCTCCCCCTGGTCGCCGATTTCCGTATGCGTCGTGGAACGAATTCTGTTTGATAGCAAGCATCTTCCGAGACAAACCATGTCAAGGATGTTCCTTCAAGGAATTACGGGAGTTCGATCCTCTTCCGTCACCCCATATTAATGAGCCCTTTATTGTCAAATATCGGATGGTCTTAATTTAATATCGCTTTTTAATTTATCCAAATATCTTAATCTTGGAATAATTTGCTTGTGTATGGCGCATGCAACAGATTTTCCCGATGCAGTACCGGTCAGCAACAATTTATCATGGGGGCATCCCCCCTGGCAGGCTGTTCTGGATTCACACTCCCTGCATTCATCCGGGAGGTCTGGTTTTGTAACATCATAATGAAATATGTCACATTGTATTTTACTTAAAGGATCCGCGTCAAATATTGTTCCACCTTTAAATGAATGGTCTCTAATACACGGCCCAATCGTTCCATCGGGATATATTGTAGCGAGTCGTTTCCCACAAAGATATGGAGAAGCTTCAAGATCCCATAAAGGGATTAAAGTATCCAACAAGAAGGTGGTATGAACATCGTATCCCTTACCAATATAATTTTCCAATAAATCACATAATTCATGATATTTCTTCAACAATCTTTTCGTATATTCAGTCTCCAATCCTTTGTATAGATTCCTATAGTATCTTAAACGATACCCATTTTCTATTCCGAATCTTGTTATATCAAGAACTCTCTCTAAGTTATAATCATCCAAGGTGGCTACTATTGTTTGACCGATAACATTTGATCTTTCACTAATTATCTTCAATCTTCTCGATAGTTCTTCAATGCTGATATCTGTAATATTTGTTGACATCCATTGGATATCTTCAAGATCATCCCAATTTACGGAATCTATTAAATCACCGTTTGTATAAGCAAATCCTTGCATGCCGTCAGTATTTTTATAGACAGAATCCATAATTTTCTTGATTCTATCCGTTCTCAACAATGGCTCCCCACCAAGAAAGCCAACAACGTTCACCTTAACGTTATTAACTTTCCAGACTTCCGGGATCCACTCCAATAGTCTTGAAAATGTGTTGTCATCCATTTCCATTTTATTATCGTCGCCAACCTGATTAAAAGCATAACAATAGTCACACCTTCTAGTGCACTTGTATGATAGAAATAAGATGAACCAGAAGAAGGGAAGCTTCGCCCAACTGCCCTCTCCCTGCAATCTTCCATCTTCAGTGGAATACATTCTTTGTAACTGTTTAACGTGTTCCGTTACTCTTCTCACAATCTTATTACTTCCCCCTTTCTTGATTCGGTAGTGTGGAGACCAGGGACGAGCTTCGCGCCCTCCCCGGTGACACCTGTGGCGACGAGGGCAGGAACGTTCCCGACAGTGCCGCCAATCCGCATCCCTTACACAAATATTTATAGGAGAAAAGGTAGCAGAAGTCAACGGGATTTATCGGCCCCCAAGCTCCAGGTCTTTGTCGAGAAAGCAAGGATCAGGGCGACGGGGGGAGAAAGATAAAAACAGAGGTAGTGTCCGGCGTGAAAGGGTAGACCGTCACTCACCGCCTACTTCAGCAATTGAACATGGATTACCGATCCCTCCAGAAGACGATCTTGTCCTTCAGGTATTGACGCCAGTGCCGTGGCCTCGGCTATGGAGCCCAAGCGGCTGCGTTTTTTCAATGGATGAAAGGTCGGCAACCCGCCGTCAAGCTCAAGAGTGCCAAAGAAAAAATCAGTCCAGTCGGGCTCGCGCCCCCTGATTTCCGAGGCAAGTCTGGCATTAATCACGGGCAGGCCCGGGTTTGCATGACCGGAAAGGGCAAGGAGGCCGGGCAAGGCGATCTGCAGGAAACCCATCAAGTTGGAAGGCGGTCCGCCGGGCAGAATGAATACGGATTTTTTATCCAGTATGCCGAAGCCGACCGCCTTGCCGGGCCCTATGCGGATCAGGTGAAACACCTTTTGCCATCCAAGCCCTTCAAGGACCTGCACCACCATGTCGTGGTCTCCCGTCCATGCCCCCCCGCTTGTTATCACGGCATCCGTTTCGCCGGACAGTATCTTTAAGGCACTGAAGATGGCATCATGATCGTCCTTTACAATTGTCATGCGGGTATTCATTTTATATTTACCGCACCATCCCGCCAGGGTCATGATATTGCTTGCGTAGAGCTGGCCCTCCGCCAGGGGTTTACCAGGTTCGACGATTTCGTCGCCCGTTCCTATGATCCCTACAACGGGATTCCTAAAGACAGGGACCATGCTGTGCCCTGCCGCGGCAAGGAGACCCACCATGCCAGGCGATATTTGTTGGCCTGACCGGAGGATACATTGCCGGAATGCCACATCCCTGCCGCGCGGCAGGATATTCCTGCCGGGCTCGGCAGGGACCTCCATCAGCACGTCATTGTCTCCCTGTTTCACAACCTCTTCGGCTACCACGGCGTCAGCGCCGGCCGGGATACGGGCCCCTGTCAATACCCTCACCGTTGTCCCCGGCTTGATCTGAATATCCTTTTCGCCTCCCGCGGCCACAGAACCCAGAAGCCGCAGTCGAACGGGGTTTTCGGCAGTTGCATCGGCTACCTCTTGGCATAACACCGCGTAGCCGTCTTTAAGGGAGGCATCTATGGAAGGGGAATCCACCAGGGCATGGAGATCCGAGGCAGCTACGCGGTCGACACTGTCAACCAGGGCAACGTTCTCGGCAGGGAGCGGTTTTATGCCCCCCAGGGTCAGACGCAACGCCTCTTTCAGACCGATAGACATGCCTTTCATCGTAACCTTCCTTTATATCTCATCATGATGAATTAGTTGAATCGCAACTTTTTCCCCCGCCTTTGCTCCCGCCCTGTTTTCCGGAATCACTATCAGACAGTTCGCGCCACTCATTGAACGAAGTGCTGACGGCTTTTGATTAACTGTCGGTGAAACATAAAATTCATTATTTCTGATAGTAAAATAGCCCCTCAATAATAGATGAACCTTGCCCGGCTGCTTGTTGATATCCTTTTCAAGATATGCGTTAACGATTGGTTTTGTTATCCTTCTTGCACCCATTAATCTAAGTAATGCAGGTCTCACGAATTGAATGAATGATGTAAGAGTCGGAACGGGGTTCCCCGGCAGGCCAAAAATCAGTTTATTATCTTTTTTCCCAAAGGTGCACGGCTTGCCGGGTTTGACATTAACCCATTCAAATTGTATTTCAATATTTAGATCGGAATAAATTTCTTTAACAAAATCATACTTTCCCATTGATACGCCGCCCGTGGATATTACGACATCGGATTTTAAGGCTTTTAAAAATGTTTCCTTCGTATCTTTCAATGTGTCCTTAGCAATGCCTAAATAATCAGGAAGGCCGTTATATTTTTTTACTTCTGAGTATAAGGTATACATATTGACGTTTCTAATTTGACCAATTTTAATTCCTTCGCCTAGATCGGCTAATTCGTCGCCTGTGGAGATAATTGAAACGGTCGGCTGTTTATATACTTTTACTGCACTGTAATTCAGCGACGCAAGGATACCTACATCGGCAGATCTCAGCCGATCTCCCTTTTGCAGCACCCTGTCTCCCTTTTTGATGTTCTCTCCTGCAACTCTGTAATTGTTGTATTTAACTGTTTCGCGGAGTATCTTCACATAACCGGCTTCTTCTTCTGTATCTTCAAACCTGATTACCGAATCAGCGCCTCCAGGTATCGGAGCGCCGGTCATTATTCTTATCGCTGTTCCTCTTGAGACTTCTTCACCGCTAATGGCACCGCCTGCCTGTATTTCTCCTATAATTTGAAGTTTTATGGGACTATCTTTTGATGCCCCATGTGTGTCATCTGCGATTATTGCATAACCGTCCATTGCGGAATCATCCACGGAAGGTATCATTATGTCCGATACAATATCCTCATATAAAACGCGATTGGATGCCTCCATGAGAGAAATGTTTTCACCGTTCAGCGGGCTGACGGAATTTAGGATAATTTGTTGCGCTTCTTCAACGGATACCGTTGAGTTTTTATTTCTCATGATGGATAATTTTCCAAAGCCTGACTTAATATTGAAGTTTCGCACATGGCTTGTTGGTTAATAATGTCCATAAATACCCATAACTCCATCGCTTCTCAAATGAAAAGCAGCCCCTATGTTGGTATGATTGATTCGGCCAGGATATCACATTCATACGCAAAAAGGAGCTGCCTGTGGGTTATTTCCACCCCGCTCTCCTCTGCCGTCACCGCCTGCCGCAGTCTCGCGATGACGCGGTACCTGCTCCTCTTTCCTATCCTCATACGGCATAATGCAAGTGGCTTTCCTGGACAGCTCTTCAAGCAGCTTGTCCAGGCTCTTCTTCAGTTCACCCGCACAGGCGCATCCGGGGGTCGATGAAACAGGTGCTCATCCTGTCAAACGAACGACTTTGGCCCCCCATGGAACCTGAGAGGTTCCTCCGGTTCATCGATATCGTCGAAGAAGCGCTCATGGTCCAACTGGGAGAAACTACGGGCGAGACTTTAATAATGGCTTGATTATATCATATTGGATTTGAGAAGGGAACAGCCACAGCCGCAATCCTCGCTGAACCGGCTCTCCACAGAAACTGACGTTCAGTCAATGCACGATGGGGAAGAAGCCGGCCAAGGGGGGCGCGCCTGCGAGCGGCGGACAGTAAAAAACACCGGGCCCGCCGGGGCGTAGGGCTCACCCGGCAGGCCCGCTTCTCTCCTCCTTCGCTCAATCGCCGCTACCCGGCCATCGCCGCGATCGTCGGGAAGACCTGCGGCTCGGGCAGGGTGATCCCCATATCCTTGAGGATCGGGGTCAGCACACCGGCGAAGGCCTGAAGCTTTTCCGGTGATTCCCACACATCGATTGCGAGCACCCCGTCCGGCTTCTCGGACGAGATGTGGAACATCCGGCCATCCGGCTTGGCCCCCTTGGTCATGAGCGCCTGAATGATCTTCTCGTACTGCTCCCTCTTCATCCCCTTAAAGTCCAACATCACCGTAATCATTGTCTCCCCCTTTTTTTTGCCCCCTTCCCTGGACGGAAGTGGCTTTAAATACACGCTCCAATGTTCGTTACAACAAACGCGTGCCCTACCCTTTCAGGATAATTGAGACCCCTGCCAAATGTCAAGAAATGTATCGAGCAGGGTCTCCCTCCGTTCTCTTCGGACCACAGAATTCTACGGTCACCGGGCCCTTGCGCGAGCAAGGGCGCGCACATTCCGGTGTGTGAGCGGCCGGGAGACGCCGGGCAGGCGATCCTTTCGAGACAATGACCTCCCGTGAAACGTCTTGACATCGACGCCCGGGAGACGGAGGCTTATGGTCCGCGCGCGACCGGCCGCCTTATCCTTTCGCCTATCCCTTGCCGGGGTGTTTGATGAAGGTGCCCTCGCGATACTCGTCGAAGGCCGTCTGCAACTCCTCGCGGGTGTTCATCACTATCGGTCCATACCAGGCGACCGGCTCGCCTATCGGTTTCCCTGAAATGAGCAGGAAGCGCACGCCTTCCTCCGCGCCGGAGACCACCACCTGCCCGCCGTCATCGAAGACCACGAGACTGTTGTTGCCAATCGTCGGCCTCCTTTCCATGTCAAAATAGTTCGCGCCCTCCATTTCGTAGGTAAAGGGGTCTTTCTCGTGGCAGAAATAGCCTTCCCCCCCGATAACATAGGCCAGTACCGTATGGCCCGGCCCGGTCGGA
>JBEKJU010000014.1:0-37331 GCA_050011095.1 Syntrophorhabdales bacterium | reverse complement strand
CCCGAGAAGACCGTTCCTATCCACGCCGCCTGAATATCCTTAGGTTGAATGCCCGCATCCTCAAAAGCCTCGTAGGCCGCCTCGACAAGAAGGTCCTCAACACCCATGTCCCATCGTTCCCCAAACCTCGTACAACCCATGCCCACTATTGCGACTTTGTCTTTTATGCTTTCCATGGCAACTCCTAAAATTGATCTTTTCGATCCTTTTTTGATAGGTCCGATGCGTGCCGCAGGACCTGTCAAACGCCTTTCGCGAACGGTTTTGCTTTCCAGTAGTAGTTGACTATGCCGTTCCCCTGAGCCAGTTTTCGAAACGTCATCTTTACCGGCATGCCTACATGGGCCTTCTCGATGTCATAGTCGGTCAGTTCGCAGATCAGTCTTCCGCCGCCGTCGAAGTCGATAACGCCGTTGAGACCGGGGGGATTCCTTGTAGGCTGAAGCTGATCAATCGCGTAGGTGAAGAGTTTTCCCGTCTTGTCCGAGAACTTGTAGGGTTCAAAATCGTCCTTTGCCTGGCACGCGACACAAATCCGCATATTCTGTCCGATCGGATGCAGTTGAGGCGTTCCGCACTTATTGCATTTGAAACCATAAAGCGCCGAAATGTTTTTCCGTTCTCTCCATCGTGTTGCCAGCGAAGGTTCGGCGCGCTCGGGAAGTCCCGACGCCTCAACAGGCACAAGCTCTCGCCAGTAGAGATAGGTCCCGTAATCTATATTGACCTTTCCCGCCGTTCTCTGTTCCATCGTGGGTTCCCTGCGAATGTTTTTTGCCTGTTCGGTAGCGCGGAGCACGAACGCATCGGCCCCATCTCCGTAAGCGGCAAAGAGAATCGCCTCGCCCTTCTTCGCCTCCTCGAGGGCAGCCACGAGCATGATGAAGGCCGCCGCTGTCCCGGTATTGCCGATTCGGGAAAAGAGGGTGTCCTGTACCTGGGATTTGTCAAAGCCCAGCTTCTTCGCCAGGTCTGCATGCGCTCGATTGTGGGGCCCATAGAAGACGACTTTCGAAAAATCTTTCGGGTTCATTGAATACTTTTCCATGAGTCCCGACATGGCTTCCTGCATCGAGGGCGTATACCCCACCTCTTCGATAAACCGGGCTTCTCCCGACCGTGGAAAGGCGTCGTGATCGGTTCGCCACAAGTCAGTAAAATCGTGAGAGATGGAATAGCTTCCTTCAATGGCCGCAATGACGCCACTCGATCCTATCGTCAGCGCGGCCGCGCCGTCCCCGAGGTTCTGTTCTAGTATTCCTCTCGGCGCGCCGATACGGCAGTCGGAGGCAACTACTGCTACCTGCCCGACCGATCCGGCACTCACCGCATCCATGGCCGACTTCATCGCGCTCATTCCCGCCCTCAGGGAATTGGTGAAATCCGCGGTATGGCAGTGCCTGTCCAGGTCAACAGCGCGGGCAATCGTGGCGGCGCTCTGTTTTTCGAGATACGGGGACGTGGTAGTAGCAAGGTACAATGCGCCCACCCCATTTTCACTCCGCCCAATACAGTCGAGCGCGGCAGCCACGGCCATTGTCACGGTGTCTTCGTCATAACCCGCAACGGCTTTTTCTCCATCGCCGCCTCTCGTTCGCCACATTTTGCCTATTTCGTTCCGGCTCAGTCTATACATGGGGATATAGGCCCCCACCGATGTAATGCCTATCATTTCTCACCTCTCTCCATTTTGGGCTCCCGGCTCGACACCGCCTTCCGCGCTCGCGGTGCATGAGCAACCGCCGCCCACGCCTCGTCTGTCAATGAATATCCGCTTTCCACGGCCTGCCAACGGGCAGTGCGGCTTTGCCAAAAACGTCCCCATGGTCCGCGCTATCCATCCCTCTTCCGCCCTTTTCCGGATCCTGCCCTCTTCACCGCCTCCTCAATCCTGCCGAGCACACCTGGGTCATCTATCGTCGAAGGCACTTGATACTCCTTGCCATCCACTATCCTGCTCATCGTTCCTCTCAGGATCTTGCCGCTTCGCGTCTTCGGGAGCGCATCTACCACCAGACACATGTTAAAGCAGGCAACCGGGCCGATTTCGGCACGAACCATCTGCACCAGCTCCCGCGTTACCTCTCCATGCTCCCTGCCGCTCCCGGCTTTCAGGACTACAAAGCCGAAGGGCAGCTGGCCCTTGAGCTGATCTTCCACCCCGAGCACCGCACATTCGGCAACGTCGGGGTGCCTCGCCACGATCTCTTCCATCGCGCCCGTCGATAACCGGTGTCCCGCGACGTTGATCACCTCATCGATACGTCCCATGATGAAAAGGTAACCGTCTTCGTCGAAATGGCCGGAATCACCCGTGACGTAGAAGCCCGGAATGGGCCTCAGATAATCGAGGAATTTCTCATCGTTGTTCCACAAAGTGGAAAGACAGCCGGGAGGGAGCGGGAGCCTGATCGCCACAACCCCGTCGGTACCGGCGGGAACTTTCTTTCCATCCTCGTCAACGATCTGGATGTCATATCCGGGAACAGCCTTCGTAGGAGAACCTGCCTTAACGGGCAGCGGTTCTATCCCCATGCAATTTCCCGCGATGGCCCACCCTGTTTCGGTCTGCCACCAGTGATCGATCACGGGAATGCCAAGGAGTTCCCTTGCCCAGTGATACGTATCGAGATCGAGACGCTCGCCGGCCAGGAAGAGGTACCTCAACGTGCCGATATCGTACTTCCTTAGAAATTCCCCTTTGGGATCCTCCCTTTTGATCGCCCGCAACGCAGTCGGGGCTGTAAAGAACACCGATACGCCATGCTCGGAGATGGTCCGCCAGAAGGCGCCCGGATCAGGCGTGCCGACAGGCTTCCCCTCGTAGAGAACGGTGGTGCATCCCGCGAGAAGCGGGGCATATACAATGTAGGAATGGCCCACTACCCAGCCGATGTCCGAAGCCGCCCAGAATACCTCGCCGGGCTCGACCCCGTAAAAGTACTTCATCGACCATTTTAACGCTACCGCATGGCCCCCGTTATCCCTCACGACCCCCTTCGGCATCCCCGTTGTGCCTGAAGTATAGAGAACGTAGAGGGGATCGGTTGCGGATACCGGAACGCAGGCAGCAGGACTTGCCTGCCCCATAACCGTCTCCCACTCAAAATCGCGGCCCTGGATGAGTTGGGCCTCCGCCTGTGGCCGCTGGTATATGATGCATGCCTCGGGCTTACGTTCGGCGGATTCTATTGCCTTGTCGAGGAGGGGCTTATAGGGTATCACCTTTCCCCCTTCGATCCCGCATGAGGCCGATACGATGACCCTGGGAAAGGCGTCGTTGATGCGTTTTGCCAACTCATTGGGGGCGAACCCGCCAAAGACCACCGAATGGATAGCCCCGATCCTCGCGCAAGCCAGCATGGCCGTAAGGGCCTGCGGAATCATCGGCATGTAGATGACCACCCGGTCACCCTTCTCGATGCCCCGCGCCTTTAGGGCACCCGCGAACCGCGATACCGCTTCCTGAAGCTCCCTGTATCGTATCCTCTGTATGGTGCCCGTCACAGGGCTGTCGTAGATGATCGCGACCTGATCTCCCCGGCCGTTCTCCACGTGAATGTCAACGGCGTTATAGCAGGTGTTCAGCTCGCCCCCCGTAAACCAGCGGTAGAACGGCTTATTCCCTCCATCTACTACCTTGTCCCATCTTTTGGTCCAGGAGATCGCATCCGCGGCTTCTCCCCAGAAGCCTTCCCGGTCGTTTATTGACCTCTCGTATAGTGTGGAATATCCGGTGCCGGCTGACATACAGCCTCCTTTAGGTGATCGCGTCCCGGGCAGTCGATCCTTCGGACCGACAATGAGCGGATGGTGGAACCAGGTCCTCCCACTTTGCTATTCCATTCCGTACCGGCGTAGGGGGCATTCTGTCAGCACTTTTCCCAGGAGAGATGGGGGAGTGGAAAACTTCTTATGTACCCCTCAAGAACGTCCGACGCCCGGTATGCCTTCCGACAGGCCCGGAGGGCGGCATCGCGTATAGCGGCCGGGGCATCCGCGGGCTGCCCTCACACCGTGATATCCCAGCACCGAAGCAGGCTTTCCGAATCGACAACCTCGCCGTAGAACCCGTCGATATTCAAAAGCGCGTGGCGCGTCGCTTCCGCGCTTGTTCCTTCCGTCAAATCCGAAGGCACAACGACGTAGTAACCCCGCATGAAGGCGTCCCTGGCCGTTGAATCGACGCAAATGTTCGTCGCGATGCCCGTGATTACAAGGGTCTTGATGTCGTTCGCGCGCAGGAATCGATCGAGGTACGTCGAGACGAATCCCGAGTATGTGTATTTCGGTATAACCGTCTCCCCCTCACGCGGTACGACCTCGTAGAATTCAGCGTAGGCCGGGTCGTACCCTCTCTCCACCCCCAGCCGCTCGTAAAGCTCGGCCGATACGGGTGAAGAAAGGGCCGCCACTTTGGTCATCCTCAGATGGACAATGTGTTGTAAGACCCCGCGGGTCTTCTCAAGGAACAGGTTGAGCTTTGCCGCCACTTCCTGCGCGGGCCTTACATCGAAGCCCCTCCTGTGAAAGGTCCCGCCCTCGCAGCAGTAATCTTTCTGCATGTCGATGATGACGAGCGCGGTCGACGCCGGATCCACCTTGGCTTTCAGCTTATTCCGGTCCATCGGTGGTATTCCTCCTTTCGCCCCCCTTAGGGCCCGCGGTCCTGCTTCCATCTTTCGCTGCCGGCAATGATACCGAGTCGCTTATCTTCGCCACACCTTTGTTGTCGCATCAAAGCTCTCCTCAACGTACTACCAGTACGCCAACGCCTGCGCATCAAAGCCGCCCGGGTACCCACGCCGAAGAGGCGTGGGTGGTGCCGAAGATAAGCAACTCGGTATCACTTGTCGAGAATAAAGACTACTCCCCGGTCGCCGTCAACCCGTATTTTCTGGCCGGTTTTGATCTTCTGTGTGGCTTCCACACAGCCCGATACACAGGGGACGCCGAACTCCCGCGCCATGATCACGGGATGGGAGAGGGCGCCTCCGCCGTCGGTGACGAGTGCCTTGATGACACTGAAAACGACCGTCCAGGACGCCGAAGTGCCGGGCGCAACCAGTATTTCTCCCGGTTTTATCTGTGAGAGCTGATCGAAGCTGAGAATGACCCGGGCGATGCCTTCCGCGAAACCCGGCGCGCCCGCCGCGCCATACAGGTCGGCCTTCAACTCTTCCCGCACTATGGGGAGCTGTGTGGATACGGTGAGGGTCGGGTCGCTTTTCAGCACGGACTGGGCGAGGCTGATGTCACCGAAGAATGGAGCCGGCTCCATCTCGAGGTATTGGCTGTGCTGCTTTTTCCGGCGCTCCACGTAGGGACGCAGGTTGATCCTTCCCATCGGTATCGCGGCCTTCCGTATCTCGTTCGGATGGAGATAATGCACGTCTTCGGCATCGTCGATGCATCCCGCCTCCGCGAAGCGTCTGCCGAACTCCGAGAGGATCCACCGGCCCATGGCTCCTATGTAAAGGTCGCAGTAGTAGCCGTGGTCCTCGCTCCAATAGCCCGATTTCTGGGCGGCCTTCATGAGCAGTCCGAAGGCGGGCCTCTGTGCCTCCGGTATTTTGGTGACGATTTCCGCCTCGGCCTCCTGTCTTTCCCTGTTGACCCGCTCACGGTTTGCGTCGAAGGGGAAGACGGCCTCCGACATCATGAACTTTATCCGGGCCATGCCGATACTCGGTTTCTCGAGCCATGTCGGGTAATCGTATGCGTGCATCCGGTCGGCCCTCCATCCATGCTCCAGGAGAAACTCGTGATAGGCCTTGGACCACTGCCTGCCTGCCTCGCTCGCCTTCAACGCGTCGAGCACGTCCTCGTCGTTGTTCTTTTTGAACACATCCTCGAGACCCGCGTCGACCGCTTTCCGTCCGAGCGTCCACAGGTCCCGGGTAAAGATAATATCGGCGGCCTCGAATCCTGACATGAGCCGGTGAAAGCTCGGATCGATACCCGGCTCGACCCCGAACATGGTGCGCCACATCTCCTGAAAGAGGCCGCTTATGTAATAGGCGGCCATGAGCATGAAGAAATGGACCTCTCCCTCCTTCCGGTTTATGACGAAGGCAAAATCGAGGAAAAAGGAGAGAAGCTCGGGGTTGCTCAGCTTCCTTATATCATCCCACTCCATGAGCCCCCGTGACTCTCTTGCGGCCTTGTAGGTGGCAAGCAGGTCCTTCTTCATAGGGTCCCAGACACCGTCGAAGTCCTCTAGAAAAGGCTTGATTTTCTCCCTGAAGACGGGCTCCCTCGCCCTTGCCTCTTCCGCTGTGGTCTTGATGGCCGTAATATACGGGTAGCCGTTGACAAAGCGCGAGTCCCAGCCGTGCGTGGTGGGCAGGCTCAGGTTTCCCGCCGCGTAGCGGATGCCGTGATAGTACCAGTACCAGCCGATGCCGATATATGCCGGCTTCATGGGCGGTCTTCCGTGGACCACGTCGCACAGGAGCACCCCGTACTCCTTCGGGTCCTTCTCGTCGTCAAATTCGTAAAAGCTCAGATCGTATGCGTCTTTTAACATGACTTACCCCCCTTGTCTTTGTTCCCGGATATCTTTGCCCGGCATACCGCGGCCAGGCCACTTTGCCCTTCGATATTGTTCGGTCTCGGCCTCCGCTTTGCGGGGCCTCCCTAGTTCCTGAACATGGTGAGCATCATATCGACTACCGAGTCGGCCGCGGTTTTCTTGACGACAACCGCCGACCGTGCCTGCAGCAGCACCACATTGGGGAAAGGCCGGTCCTCGGCTATGGCCCATTCTATATCCTGGGGCGTACCGAAGTGTTTCTCCAGCTCTTTCGTCAGCCTGCCTATCTCGGCCAGTTCCGCTTCCGAACAGCAAAAAGCGCAGCTTTTCTCGGCCGGCGTCTCCTGCGCAACGACTCCCGTATCAATGACACAGGTGAATTTCTCCTTTCTTCCGAGAATATTCTCCTTTACCGCCAGGGTCTCCTTGTCGAGCACCCATCTGTCGGGTGTCAGTTCACCGCTCACGACGCTCTCCCCAAGGCCCCAGTTGGCTTCGACGATCATCCTCGTTTCGTCGCCCGTATTGGGGTCAACGCTGAAGGCAATGCCGGCGGACCGTGCCTTGACCATCTCCAGAACCGCGACCCCGATGGGTCCGCTCGCCACGGCCAGGCCCTTCCGGAGACGATACGCCACCGAGCGCGCGTTGAACGTGCTGGCCCATACCCTCCTCACCTTTTGAAGGAGATCGGCCTTCCCTTTTACGTTGAGGTAGGTTTCGTACTGACCGGGGTGACTCACGGCCCCCGCCGAGCGGGTGGAGACCGCGACATCGGTACATTTGCACTTCTCGCATAAACCGTCGTAGTATGAGAGGATGGCAGACTCCAGTTCGGAAGGGATCTGCTTCGACTCCACGGCTTGACGGATGGCCGAGCTGAGCCTGTTCAAACCGTCGATGTCCTCGGGTGTGACCATTGAGGCCTCGATCATAGAGGCGATCTCCCGCGCCGAGCCGGTCTCCTCCATGAAGTAGGTATATGCGTCGACGGAGAGCGCAAACCCGTGAGGAACCGGCAGGCCGATTTTCGCTATCTCACCCAGATGGGCGCACTTCTTGCCTACCAGATCGTTGTGCTCCTTGCCCAATTCTTCTAACCAGTAAATCCATTTCCCCGACATGGTATGAACACCCCCTTCTCTTATCCGGGCGGTTCCTTGCGAGCCCGCGCCTTCCTTCAGGCGCCGGGTCGCCGCACGCGTGCGTGACCTGCCCGGTTTTTCCGCGACGTTCCATCAGGGACACGGAATCTGATGGAACGTCCCTCCTTCAACCGTGTGCCTCCTTGAACATTTTATCAAAGCTCTCGACCAGTGCCTGGGCAAATTCATGATCTTCCAGGTTGCAGTCAACCTCCTCTATCGGAATGTCGGTTGTCAAATGAGCCTTCAGCTCTTCGAAAAATACACGATCTTCCTCAGGGTTATACAAAACGCTCCCGGGTTTGTCAATATTGGACCATCCCCGCAGGGGCACGAGGAATTTCACCGGTCCCTTGGCACGGTTGAGCTTCTCCGCGTACAGCCGCGCGCCCTGTCTCATTTCATCCGGCGTGTACCTGGTCAGATACCGTATCTCATCTATTTGCAGGCGCGGCCGCCGGTCGATAAAGCGCTCCTTCATCCTCCGCGTCGGCCCTGCCCCGGTGATGTTAAACGTGGAGGGGGCGAGGACAACCGGAAATCCGCGCTCGAGGGGCGCATCGAGCCTCTCCATGCCTGCCGCCCTGTTACCCTGAAAAAGCTCTTCGATGAGTCCGGCGGGCACGATATCTATGAGGCCGTCCAGGAGGCCCTGGGCAATCAGCCGCTCCATGCTCCTGTCGCTTATGCCGTTCGCATGGAAGGGATAGACGTTGTAGCCCTTCTCTTCGAGGAGACTCTTTACCGCGACCGCGCACGCTTCGTTAAAGCCGATCTGGGTGACCGCGATGGAGGGGTAAGGGAGCTTGAGCGACCCGTAGTCGACCGCCTCCTCCACCATGCCCGAGATCGCCCCACCTACCTGGGCGATCACCGCGCTGACGAGATTATTCATGCCCGCAAACTCCATGATCACCTGCATGACCACCACGTCAAAGGCGCCAAACCACTCCGATATGTAGGTGGGCATGGCAGCGGGCGTGGCGATCACCTTCGGTATGCCGAAGGGCAGCTTCGTCATGACCCGAGAGGCTATTAGGGCCATGGAAGCACCGCCCATCGCCACAATTCCATCTATTTCCTTTTTCGACAGAAGCTCCATCACCTTCTGCTGCGCGCCGGTTATCATGACCTCCGTCGATACGGACCGGTTCCGCGTCGCCATGAGATCCTCGATGCGTCGTCCTCCCGCCATGGCGACCTCCGCGGCGGGAATATCGGCGGCAAAAGCGGGGACGGAACCCATGCTCAGATCGAGGATCAGCGCCCTGTGCCCCCGCCCCTCGATATGTTTCTTCAGCCGGTAGAGATGTTCGCCCTTGGTGTCCAGCGTCCCCAGAATCACGATTGTCCTGGCCATGGGCTCACCTCCCGTAACCATACGCCTGGGTTATGGCGGCCACGGAGGCGATGGCCGCTATCCTCTTCTTGTCTTCAGACGCATGGGGCAGTCTTGCCTCGAGCGGTTTCTCCCGTTTTATAATGGCCTTCATATCATCCAGCAGGGTAGTCTCATTATCGATAAAGTGGGTCCCCAGGTCGCCGTCTATAAAGCGGGGGTTTTCCATGACCGCCTTATGGAAGGGAATATTGCTCGTGGGCCCGACGATGACGTATTCATAGAGGGCCCGGCGCATTCTCGCGATGGCCTCGGACCGATCCCTGCCCCATACAATGAGCTTCGATATCATCGGGTCGTAGAAGGGCGGTATCGTATAAGAGGCATAGACGCCGCTATCCACCCTGATTCCCGGGCCGCCCGGCACATGATAGCTCCTGATCCTGCCCGGCGTCGGCACGAAGTCATTCAACGGATCCTCGGCATTGATGCGGCATTCAATGGCACTCCCGTTCATCCGGACCTCGTCCTGCCGCACGCTCACGGGAAGCCCGGAAACGATCCGTATCTGTTCTTTGACGATATCCATCCCGGTAACCATCTCTGTCACCGGGTGCTCGACCTGGACCCGCGCGTTCACCTCGAGGAAGTAGAACTTTCCGTCGGAGAAGAGGAACTCGACCGTTCCAGCCCCTTCATAGCCCACCCATCTAGCCGCGTTCGCCGCCACCTCCCCCATTCGAGCCCGAAGCTCGGGGGTTATCGCCGGCGACGGGGACTCCTCGATAAGCTTTTGATGTCTTCGCTGGATGGAGCATTCCCGTTCACCCAGGTGAATCACGTTGCCCTTGGAATCTCCCAGTATCTGAAACTCTATGTGGCGGGGATTCGAGAGGTATTTTTCCATGTAGATATCGGCGATGCCAAAGGTCGTCGTCGCAATCGCCTGCGTCGATTCGAGGGCCTTCAGCAATTCCCCTTCGTCCTGCACAATGGTCATGCCGATTCCCCCGCCGCCGCCGGAGGGCTTGATGATAACCGGGTATCCGATCTCGCCGGCGATGTCCCTGGCCTGCTCAAATTCCGCCACACACTCATCCGTTCCCGGCACCACGGGGACGCCCGCCCTTATCATCTCACGCCGCGCGGTTACCTTGTCACCCATGAGCTCGAGGACCCTGCTCGACGGTCCGATGAAGCTTATCCCCTCCCGTTCACAGGCCTGGGCGAATTTCGGGTTCTCCGCAAGGAAGCCGTAGCCGGGATGAATGGCGTCGACGCCGCTTTCCCTGGCCACCTCAATCAACTTTTCCATGTGAAGATAACTCTGGGTCGCCGGTGCCGGACCGATGAAATAGGCCTCATCGGCATACTTGGCGAACAATGCGTCCCTGTCCGCCTCCGAGTATACGGCAACGGAAGCGACCCCCAGCTCCCGGCAGGCCCGCATGACGCGTATGGCTATTTCACCGCGATTGGCTATAAGGATCTTCCGGACCATGCTACACCACCACCATGAGGATGTCTTCAGGACCGACCATCTCACCTTCCCGGCTGCATATCTCCTTCACTACCCCGCCGTGGGTGCAGTTGACATGCCTCCTCATTTTCATGGCCTCGATCATCGCCACGAGGTCCCCCGCCTTGACGATATCGCCCACCTTCACATTGAAGGAAAGTACCAGCCCCGCCATGCCGCAGGGCACCGCGCCGGGTGGCACCTCCTTCGGCCCCTTCTGCCCCTTCTCCGCCTGCGGCCCTTCCCTTCTCTCTGTTGTCACGGCTTTGTCGGTCCCGGCCCATACGGGTGATATCCTGACGCTGAACACGTCGCCGTCCACGTCGACGTTGAATTCCGTCGGGAAATCCGAGGGTGAGGCCTGGGACGCCGCCTTTGCCGCGGGGGCCGCCGCCGGCTTTCTCGGCTCGGCAGGCTTCAAGGGTTTTCCGGGGATACAGATTCTGAGCAGGAGATCGTCATCCGAAAGCTCGGGGCCGTACTGTTTGCGTAGCTCCTCAACAGATTTCTCGTACCCCTCGGGCTTCCAGTTCGCCAATTGTTTTGCCTGAGGCGAGCTCATTATCCTGTCCATGACATTCCTGTCTATGGGCGCGGCCGGCTCCCCGTAGTACCCCAGGGCATACTTGACCACCTCGTCGGTGAACCGCTTATACCGTTCACCGGAGACGACGTTCTCCACGGCCTGGGCCCCTACGATCTGTGAATAGGGCGTTGCCATCACAGGATAGCCGAGGTCCTTCCGGACCACAACGACCTCCTCGAGGATCTCGTCGAGGCGGTTCTCCATCCCCACCTCCCTGAGCTGCCGCGTCAGGTTCGTCATCATGCCTCCAGGGACCTGATGCGCATAATGAAAGAGGTCGTATTCCATGGGCGCGCCAATGGGCAGCCCTTCTGTTTCCGCAATTTTCCTGAAGTGGGCCGAGACGGCCGCGAGGGCGTCCTCGTCGAGGTCCGTGGAAAAGCCCAGACGCCGGGCATTCCTTACGATGCTTTCCGTGGCGGGCAGGGACGTGCCGTTCGCGAGCGGCGCAACGGCGGTATGCACGCATCTGACACCGGATTTGATGGCCTCGAGATAGCACAGGGGGGCGAGCCCGGAATTGCAGTGGGAGTGGAACTCGATGGGCAGCCCATCACAGTTCGCCTGCACCGTGGAGATGAGCTCCCTCGTGCCTTCCGGAGTAATCACCCCTGACGCATCCTCTATCATGATCCGGTCCACGCAATCCTTGATTTCCGCTAGCATGCGGGTCTTGCGCGCCCAGTGGGCCCTGTCGTGGACAGGACTCGTGGTATACATCAGGGAGGGAACCACCTCGGCCCCCTCGGCCTTGGCTATGCGCGCAAAATAGACGAACTTCTCCATGTCGGTCTGGTAGTCGCAGATCCAGAAACTTTTTGTGCCATTGGCGACGGATCGCTTTATCCACAGGGAGATGATGTCGCGGGGCGTGCTCAAATCGAAGGAGGAGAGACTTCCGGTCACATAAGACCCCCTGATGGCGGTTCTTGTCATCAGCTTGGAAAGAAGCCTGATCCTCTCCCAGGGATCCTCATTCAGCGTGCGCACCTGCACGGTAAAGGCCTGGCTGCCCACGGTCGCAATGGCTCTGTACCCCACCTTGTCCATCATTTCAGCAATCGGGGTTATATGCTCGGTCCTCATCGTAAAACCCCAGAGACTCTGCTGCGCATCCCTAATTGTTTGGTCGATAAATTCTATTTTATCCATAGTCTTTTGTGAACCCCCCCCTTTTTTTTACTTGGCGACGAACCTTTCAAGCCCTCCTGCACGTCTCATTATTGTTTTAAAACAAATTCTTTGCAAGACAATATTTCTTATGATTTCATAAACGACCGCGAACGCCCGAGCGCAAGGCGCGGAAAGGAAGATCGTGATCTTTCAAGGGTCAACTTGCGGATTCCCTGCAGCTTGCTGCAGGGAGAATCTCTTTCCGCTTCGCTCCGCCGGCAATTATTGGGACACCCACTTCGCGCGACCCACTGTGTGGGTACCCCGCGGTCGCCCCCTCTGTGGGCAAAGCCACGACCCGCAAGCGGGTGCCCCGAGACTCTCCCTGCTCAAAGACTCGCTCCGCTCGTTGTCTTGGATACCCTGCTGCTTGCAGCAGGGTCATTTATTCTCGCTGCCGGCTCATTGAAGAAATGGCAAAACCAAGTGCGCAGGGCCTCCAGGGAGGGATACCCCCATGAAGGCCCTGCCGCTCTCTATCGCCGCGCCCGGCCCTTGCCTGCGCAAGGTCCGTTCGGTGCGTCTCCGCTCAACAGCACCGTGACATGGCTTGTCTAAGCTTGAGGCACAGCGGTTGACTTGCCCCTGAAGGGTTTGAGGAGATGGTCATCCCTGGTGGGTTTTTTCGTCATCCTCGCGACCTTTCTCGGAGCCGTCTCCACGTACGCCATGGAGACCAGCATGATTACCAGACCTGCTATTGCCGCCATCCACATGGGCGCGTAGAGATCGAACCTGTCGGCAAGGGCGCCGGCGATGGTAGGCATGATGGCCGCGCCGATAACCTCACCTACTGCCGTGGGAACACCAACGGCCGTTCCCGCGAACTCGGGCGGCACGCTTTCGGCCGGCAGGGTGCCCAGGTACAGGGGGAAGAAGGCGCCGCCGAACATGCCCCAGAAGAAGAAAAGGACTGCGAAAGCCCCCACGCCGGTTCCCACGGGCATCGCGATAATCGCCAGCCCGGAGAGGCAGCAGAGAAGCCCGGAGAGCATGATGGCCGCATTACGCCCCATACCGTCCGACAGCCGGCCCATGATTACCATACCGAGGAATCCACCCAGTCCGGACGCGGACATGGCCATGCCGATGCTTTCCATGCCGAGATGATGCACCTTCGCAAGAAACAACGCGGAGAAACCGCTATAGATCCAGAGCCATGCCATGACCGGCACACTGTTGATCGTGGAGATTATTACGTTCTTATACTTGAGCACATCGCTCAGCTTGACTTTATGCCCTTGATCGTAGACGACCCTTTTCTGGCCCGCTTTACGCGCCTTGATGCCCGCCGCGACGGAAGCCGGCTCGTGCATGAAGAAGGCGACGATCAGGGCAAGGATGATGCCGGGTATGGATATGATGTAGAAAACAGGCCGCCACGACCCGAATTTGGTCAGGAGCCAGACCGCGAACATGGGCCCCACGCATACCCCGATGAGAAAGAAGCTGCCGGGGATCAGGGCAACGTAGGCGCCCCTCTTCTCTTCGGGCGCTTCTTCACCTACCGTGGCGAGGGCCGGGCCCCAGGGGCCTCCCTCGAAAAACCCGAGGACCCCCCGGACACCCAACATACCGCCGAGGCTATGCACCATCCCGGTCATCCAGGAAAAAACGGAGGCGAGAATGGCACAGCCCACGATGACCGGTCGACGGCCGTAGGTGTCGCCGATACTCGCCCATATAATAGTGCCGAAGGCCCAGATGAGGCCGGTGATCGATATGATCATGCCCACATCCGTGTAGCTGAACTTCATGTCTGCCTGAATGGCGGGCATGATGATGGCGATTACGATTCGCTGGATTGCGATGAATCCCCATACCAGGCCCAAAAGGATGGTTAGCTTTTGATAGTACTTCATAGACCCCCCTTTACCTTTCGTTTTTCTTTTTAAGCCCCGGCTGTAGGCGTCCCCTCTCCAATCGCGCCGTGCGTCGCGCTCTCAAATCCGGAGGATGCCAGGCACTCGGTAACTCGAACTACTCCAACGCTTCTCGATCCTTGCCTTCACCTCCTCCCCTTTCTTCCTCACTTTATCTATGATGACGATCTTCAAACATCCTGTCTGAAGACATTCTCTGGCAGCACGCAAAAACTATGCAAGACATATTTTCTAATGACATCATAAGCCAATCGGATATTCATCGCGCAATTTGTATACCGGCTTTTTCCCTATCCCACGTGTTGGCCGTCACGCCCGCCTCCTTGAGCAGGTACTTCTGCACGCGCTCGGTCGGTGTTTTCGGCAGGCTGTCCATGAATTCCACGTACCGCGGCACCGCGAAGTAGGGCATCCGCTCGTTGGCGTACTCGATCAACTCCTCGGGGGTGAGGGTCTCTCCGGGCTTGAGGACCACGCAGATCTTCACCTCATCCTCGGCAAGCTCCGACTTGACCGCGACAGCCGCCGACTCAAGGACCTTCGGATGAGTATTGATGGCCCTCTCGACCTCAAAGGAAGAGATATTCTCCCCCCTTCTCCGGAGGGCGTCCTTCTTCCTGTCGACGAAATAGAGGTAGCCGTCCTCGTCCCTTTTGCCCAGGTCCCCCGTGTGGAACCAGAGGTTCCGGAACGTCTCCAGGGTCTTGTCCGGCATGTTGTAGTATTCGAGCATCATCGTGAAGGGCTCGAGGGGCCGGAAGACGATCTCTCCGGGCTCCCCCACGGGCACCTCCGCGTCCTGATCGTCGAAAAGCCTGATCTCGTAAATGGGAAGCGGTTTTCCACAGGAGCCGGGCCTGCGGTCGTAGAGCGTCGTATGGACGGGGATGCCTACCTCCGTCATGCCGAAGCCCTCCATGCACGTAAGACCGAACCTCTTTTCAAAGCGGTCCATCACCGCCTGGGGGCAGCCGGCGCCAAAGGCGATGCGGACCGGGTTGTCGATGTCGTCCGGTTTCTCGGGCGCTTTATCGAGGATGGGAATCACCGCGCCCAGGTAGTTGAACTGGGTCGCCCCGTATTTGCGGATCTCGCCCCAGAAGCGGGAGGCGCTGAACTTGTCGGAGAGCACCATCTGGCCTTCGGCGAGCAGGGCCGTGATGGTCGTCAGGCACTGGCCGTTCATGTGATAGAGGGGCAGGAAGGTATAGAAGATGTCGTCTTTGCCGCCCTCGCGCAGGGGAAGCAACTGCTCGGCCACGACGATCCAGAACTTGTGGGGGCCCAGGGCGCCCTTGGAGAGACCGGTCGTCCCCGACGTATAGATGATGTTTTGAGGATCAGAGGGGATGATATCGACGTGCACCGGATCGTCGGGGGCCTTGAAGAACTCCTCGAAGCCGATGATGGGTATCTTGTAGCCGGCGGCCTCCTCTTCGGTAATCCCTCCGAGCACCACGACCTTCTTGAGCTTTGGGAGGCCTTCCTCTATCAGCGCGAGCCGGTCGAGGAACTCGTGGGCGATCACCAGGACCTTCGAATCGGACTGGTCGATTATGTAGCGCAGGAACTCACCCTTGTATGACGTATTGATCGGCACTTCGACCACGCCTATTTTCGCCGAGCCGAACCAGACAAACACATACTCCGGGCAGTTGGGGAGCATGATGCTGATCTTGTCCCCCTTCCTGACCCCCTGGTTCAGAAAGGCATTGGCGCACCTGTTTGCACCGGCGTTCATCTCGTTATAGGTGAAAGACTTGTCCTTGAAGCGGAGAAAGATTCTGTCCCCGTTTCTTCGGGCCCGATCCTCGATCAGCTCTCCCAATACATAAGGTACGGTAGTTTTTGCCATCATGGGCCTCCTTATACGATAAATCAGTGCCGCGGTCCTATTCTGTCTCCGGATCGAATACCAAGGCGTGGGCAGACCGCATCCGACGCCTGTCGTTCGAGCCTTCCGTTGCCTGGAAGCCGGCTCTTTTGCATGGCCGAGAACCGGTTCTCGGCCCCCGCCACGGCGAAGCGGCACGTCAGCGACTGCATCCCGACCCCCACCACCCCTGCCGGCTGCTCAATTATTGGCGTATGGGGCAAGCTTTGCAAGACAATATTTCTAATGAACTCATAAATGAACTTGTGCGGGTACTGGACGAAGGACTCGGAAAAAGTGTAGTCTATACTAAGTGAAACTTCCCCAGATCAACATGCAGCAGTTGATTTCCTTCTATTTCGTCGCGAAGGAAAAAAGCTTCAGCGTGGCCTCCGAGAGGCTGTTCATCACTCAGCCCGCGGTGACGCAGCAGATAAAGGGCTTGGAAGGACAGTTCGGGGTCAAGCTGATTAATGTCAAGAAAAAAAGGGTCCATCTCACGAAAGCAGGCGAGCGGTTGCTCAGTTATGCGGAAGTGATCGTTAACTATGTGGCGATGGCGGAAAATTTCCTGAAAAGTTACCGCGTCGATAATCTCCGCATCGGTGTCGCGACGACAATCACCCTTTATCTCACCCCCATAATCGACAAATTCAAGGAGATCTTTCCTTCCGTAATGGTGTCGGTCCGGGAAGGACCGTCCCTGACGCTCATCGAAGACCTGATCGACTTCAAGTTTGATATCTGCCTCACGGGCACCCTTCCGAAAATCGATAAGAAGCTGCAGGTGACGAGGATACCGGAAATGGAGAGAATGGTCCTCGTCGCGAGTCCCGACTACCCATTAGCCCGGAAGCCCGAAGTCAAATGGGAGGATCTGGCAACGCACCCCCTCATCCTCCAGTCCGAGGGGTCAACGGCAAGGGAAGTGATCCTCACGCATTTCGCGAGTAGAAACCTGATTCCCACGATAGGCGCGGAGGTGGACAACGTCGAGTGCGTCAAACAACTGGCCCTCCAGAAGAAGGGGGTGGCCCTGATGTTTCTTCCCTATATCAGGGAAGAAGTGGCCAAGGGGAGACTCATCACCATACCCGTGGTCGACGGTGATATAAGGCTGGGCATCGATATCGTGACGAATCAGGACATCCCTGCCTCGCCTCTTTTAAAAGCCTTCATGGACGTTGTCGAGAAGCACTTCGATTATCCCCTTTGATCGTCAAGGACTTTTTGACTATATCTCGAAGTCCAGCGCCTTGAGCTGGGCCAGCGTAAAGACCGGCCCGTCCTTGCATATATAGCGTGGTCCGATGTTGCACCGGCCGCAGAGCCCGATGCCGCACTTCATGCGCGCCTCCAGCGTCGTGACGATATCCTCGGGGGTGAAGCCGAGGGTGGCGAGGTTCTGGAGCACGTACTTTATCATGATCGGGGGGCCGCACGTGATGGCGACCGTGTTGTCGGGCCGCGGCGCGACTTCGTTCAGGACGGTCGGCACGAAGCCTTCACGAACCGGCGGGCCGGGGGAATTGGCGTCCACGGTGAGGATAAGCTCCACGTCCGAACTCTCGCCCCATTGGCGGAGGTCGTTCTTGTAGCAGAGGTCATCGTAGCTGCGCGCCCCGTAAATGATCGTGATGTCCTTATAGTCCGCCCTCGTGTCCTGCATGAAGAGGATCAGCGTGCGCAGGGGCGCGAGACCGATGCCGCCGCCCACGAAGAGGATATTCCTGCCCTTCATCCGGTCGTAGGGAAACCAGTTCCCGAGGGGCGCGCGCACGCCCACCTTGTCGCCCGCGTACAGGTCGTGGATCGCCGCCGTGACCTCGCCCGCCTTCATGACGCTGAACTGGAGATAGTCCATCCTGGTGGGCGGTGAATTGATGACAAAGGTCGATTCGCCCGCGCCGAAGACCGAAAGCTGGCCGACCTGCCCAGGCTCGAAGGTTAAGTGCCCCATCTTTTCCCGGTCGTCGAAGACCACCCTGTAGGATCTGATGTTGGGCGTCTCCTCGATCACGTCTATGACAGTGGCGAGATCGGGCAGATAGGGGTTATGAGGCTGCATGGCGTCCCTCCCGCTCCTCGGTAGTAGTCTGCTCTTCCGCGCGGCCCGCCCCTTCCGCCGGGCCGCTCCCCGGCGGCGCGAGGAGCGCCACGATGCGGCTGATATCCACGGATACCGGACAGAGGCGGACGCACCTGCCGCAGCCGGTGCACGCCGGCCCGCCTTGGGTTTCGCGGGCCCAGATGAACTTGTGGCCCACCCTGTTCTTGAGCCTCTGCGATTTCTGGGGCCGCGGGTTGTGGCCGCTCGCCTCGCGGGTAAAATGGGCGAACATGCACGAATCCCAGCTTCTTATCCGCTCTCCCGTGGAGACTGCCTGCTCGTCCGTGATATTGAAGCACTGGCACGTGGGACAGAGGTAGGTGCACGCGCCGCACCCGAGACAGCGGGCCGACATCTCCCGCCAAAAGTCGTCCGAGGCGAAGAGTGCCTGATCGATCGTGACGTCCCTGCCGCCCTCGAAGGCCGCCTCCCCCATCCGGTCGCGGGCATCAGTCTGCCGCCTTTGCGCCTCGTCGCGCCAACGCGCCCCGTCATCCATGGGGAAGTCCTTGAGCGCCCCTTCCCCTTTCTCCGTCAGGGCCTCTACGTAGTACCCGTCGTCGAGCGCCGTCAAAAGCACATCGGAGCCAGTTCTTTCGGCGGGGCCGCCGCCCACGGAGGTGCAGAAGCATCCGGCAAAGGGCTGTTCGCAGGCCAGGGTGATGATGGTCGTCCGCTCCCGGCGCGCGGTGTAGTAGGGGTCGACGTTCAGGTAGACGCGGTCGAGGACGGCAAAGCCGGCCGCGTCGCACGGACGGCCGCAAAGTATCACGGTCTCCGGCTGCGCCACCTTTACCTCGAGGGCCACGTTCGTTTTCAGCGGCTCCTGGGGGTCTTTCTTCAGCTCATAGGTGAAGAGCGTCTCGCTCTGCGGGAAAATAATCCCTTTCGGAGCCGCGTTCGCGGGCCGGTCGAGACATACCTCGTCGGTCTCCCCGACACGGCGGAAGGAGATGGCCCCCCCCTCCTCGCCGCAGGGTGCGTGGACCTCAAAGCGCTTTGCCAGTGCCGCGACAAAGGCGCTCCAGGCGGCTTTTGCTATATGGCCTTCTTTCATGGCAGCTTATGCTCCTCTATCCGCTCCTCGTCAGGCCGGAAGGTGAAGAGGGGCGGCTTGTCCCCGACATCGGCGCCCGCCACGTAGCCGAAAAGCTCCAGCATGTCGCCGCTGATTTTCTTCTTCAGCAGGGCCACGGGGATGCCCATGGGGCAGACGCGCTCGCACTCGCCGCATCCGGTGCACCGGCCGGCGAGGTGCAGGGCATGGATAAAATGGAACATCATCTTTTCGGACAGGGTCGCCTTCTGGCTCATCCAGTGGGGATCGCGCGTCTCGGCGATGCACGAATCCTTGCATACGCACAGGGGACAGGCGTTGCGGCACGCATAGCAGCGGATGCAGCGACCCAGCTCTTTCTCCCAGTATGCCTTCCGCTCAGGCAATGACATCTTCTCTATGGCGCGGACATCGTCGTAGACCGCTTCCAGCGGGTTTTCCGTCTCCACCGGGTCGCCCGCGAGGACGTCGAAGAGACGGGGCGTCGGATATTGGCAGGTAAGGCACTTGTCCGCGGAGACGTCCTTGAGGCGCAAGCGTTGCTCGCCCCGCGCGCCCCTGACCACGACGGTCTCTCCCTCGAAGGCGACGCTCAGGACCCGGTCGTGGCCGATGGCGGCGCTCACCTTTTTCACGCTCACCACGCCGCTGCACGGCACGCCGATGATGACAACGCGCTCCCGCGCGATCAGCCCCTCCTGGAGGAGCTGGACCACGCTCCTCGAATCGCAGCCCTTCACGACCACCGCCACCCGCCTCTTTTCCGACGGAAGGTAGGAGGCGAGGTTCTGCACGCACAGGGGGTTGAGGATCATCTCCTCGACCTGTCCGGCCTTCTCGACGAAACACGGCTCCCCATGAAGGGGGTCGAACCCGCCCCGGTAGCCGATGACCACCTCGACCGAGGGGAGCACCTCGATCACTGCCTCTTTTAACCTTTCAACGTTCAAGGAAGATCTCCTCTTTCTGCCCTTTTATTGTGCCGGCCGGGCCCAGCTCGTGGATCTGCCGCGTGAAGGCGGTTACCGTCTGCTGCCACCGCTGCCCCTCCGAGGCGGAGATCCATGTGTAGTGGAAGCGCCTCTCGTCGATGCCCATGAAGGGGAGGAAGCGCTTCAGCATCTCAAGCCTCCTTCGGGCATAGAAGTTGCCGTCCGAGTAGTGGCAGTCGCGGGGATGGCACCCCGAGACGAGGACGCCGTCCGCGCCTTCGATCAGTGCCTTCACTACAAATAGGGGATCGACCCTGCCCGAGCACGGGACCCTGATGATGCGCAGGTCCGTGGGCTGCCTGAAGCGGGAAACCCCGGCCGTGTCCGCTCCTCCGTAAGAGCACCAGTTGCAGAGAAAGCCGACGATCCTCAGTTCTTTGGTATCCCCTACATCCGGCATAGCGCATTGACCTCCGATAGGAGCTGGTTATCGGTGAAGTGCTGGAGCTGTATGGCCCCGCAGGGACACGTGGCCGTGCAGACGCCGCACCCCGCGCAGACGGTCTCGATCACGCCCGCCACGGTCCTCCCGTCGCGGAGCGTCTCCTCCCTGATCGCCTGGAAGGGGCATGTCTTCAGACACTTGAGACAGCCCACGCACGCGTTTGTGTTGACCCGCGCTATGGCGGGGTCTGATTCGAGCATATCCTTCGAGAGGAGGGCGAGCACCTTCGCCGCTGCCGCGCTTCCCTGGCCGACGGAGGCGGGTATGTCCTTCGGCCCCTGGGCCGCGCCCGCGAGAAAGACCCCCGCCGTGTTCGTTTCCACTGGCCTCAGCTTTGGATGGCTCTCCACATAGAACCCGTTAGTATCATAAGAGATGTGCAGCTTCTCGGCGAGTCCCGCCGCCCCCGGCGCCGCGATGGCCGCCGTGGCGAGCACCACCAGGTCCGCCTCGATCTCCACCTGTGTCCCGAGGAGCGTATCGGCGCCCCTGACCACCATCTTCTTTCCCTTCGGGTAGATGCGGGAGACACGGCCCCGTATGTACCGGGCGCCATAGTCCTCCTGGGCGCGCCGCGTGAACTCGTCGTACCCCTTGCCCGTCGCGCGGATGTCCGTGTAGAAGACGTAGGACTGGGAATCGGGGATATGGTCCCTCGTCAGGATCGCCTGCTTGGCGATATACATGCAGCAGAAGTTCGAGCAGTAGGGGACCCCGATCGACTTGTCGCGGGAGCCGGCGCACGAGACGAAGACGACGCACTTCGGCTCCGTCTTGTCGGAAGGCCGTTCTATGTGGCCCGATGTCGGTCCCGACGCGTTGAGCATCCTCTCGTACTGGATGCCGGTAATGACGTCCGGGTAGCGGCCCGCCCCATACTCCGGCAGCCTCTCAATGTCGAGAAGGCCGTAGCCCGAAGCCACCACGATGGCGCCCACCTCCTCGGTGACGATCTCGTCCTCCATCTCGTAGTTGATCGCCTTGGTAGGGCAGATCTTGGCGCAGACGCCGCACTTCCCCTTCGTGAAGTGGCGGCAGTACTGGGGGTCGATCTTCGCCTTTTTCGGGATGGCCTGGGGAAAGGGGATGTTGATCGCCCTGGTCGGCGCGACGCCGAAGTTGAAGTGGTCGTAGGCGTTCTTGCCCGGGCACTTTTCCATGCAGGCGCCGCAGCCGGTGCACTTCGTCCAGTCCACGTAGGTCGCCTTCTTCCGTATCTTTACCGTGTAGTTTCCCACGTAGCCCTTGATGTCCTCTATCTCGGAATAGGCATGGAGTCTGATCCGCTCGTGCTGGGCCACGTCGACCATCTTCGGGCCGAGGATGCAGATGGAGCAGTCTATGGTGGGAAAGGTCTTGTCGAGGCGCGCCATCATGCCGCCCACGCTCGGGCTCTTTTCCACGATTATTGTCTCCAGCCCGCCGTCGGCGCAGTCGAGGGCCGCCTGCATGCCCGCCACGCCGGCGCCGATGACGAGGACCCGCTTCTTGACCGGAAAGAACGAGGAGACAAGGGGTTTGTCCCCCATCACCTTGGCCACCGCCATCCTGACCGCGTCTATGGCCTTGCGCGTGTTCGCTTCCTTGCTTTCGCCGATCCAGGAGATGTGCTCCCTGATGTTCGCCATCTCGAAGAAATAGCGGTTGAGCCCGGCCTTCTCGACGGTCCGCCTGAAGGTCACCTCGTGCATGCGGGGCGAGCAGGCAGCCACGACGACGCGGTTGAGCCCCTCGCGCGCGATCGCCTGCTTGATCTCCTCCTGTCCCGGCTCGGAACAGGTATACATGTAATCGGTGGCATAGACGACACCAGGAAGGGCGCGCGTCTCCTCCGCGACCTTCGCCACGTCGACCGTGCCCGCTATATTGTTGCCGCAGTGGCAGATAAATACACCGACTCTCATCTAAGACGCGCTCCTTCCGTCAGTCCCGGAACGTCGGGTACCTCTTCGGCTCTTGCAGAGGGGGGTGGCTCCGGCAGCTTCGCCGACCGGGTAGTGCGCTTGCGGGTGGTGGGCGCTCAGCCCCGGTAACTCAACTCCGTTGAGGGGGGTGGCTCCGGCAGCCTCGCTGACGGAGGGGGCGCTGAGCCCCGGTAATTGCCAGATAAATACGCCGACTCTCATCTTACCCGGTCTCCTTCATCCTGCTTCGATGGCGCATCCGCGCCTCCCTGGGCGGCCGTCGCCTTTTCGACGGGTCTGAGCGCCCGGACCAGGAAGTCGCTGCCGACGATATGCCTATCCATGCCGAGTCCCTTCGGCCCATAGCCGTAGGCAAGGCCCATGATCTGCGAGAAATAGAGGACTGGTATGGCGAAGGACGTGCCAAGGGCCGCGTTCACCTGCCCCTGGCGCAGGTCGAGGTTCTGCTGGCAGAGGGGACACGCCACGGCAATACAGTTCGCCCCCGCGTCTAGGGCCATGGAGAGCACCTTCGCGGTCAGCCGGAGGACCATCTCTTTCTTCGGCACACCGAAGGCTGCCCCGCAGCACTCAAGCTTAAAGGCGAAATCTACAACCTCCGCTCCCACGGCCTCAAGCAGGCGGTCCATGGACACAGGGTTCTCCGGGTCATCGAACTCGGCCACTTTCGAGGGCCTCGTGAGTATGCACCCGTAGTAGGGGGCCACCCGCAGGCCGGGCAGCGCCGTGGTGACCGGCCGCGCCGCCTCTTCGAGCCCGATATCCTCATAGATGATCTGGAGCGCCGATTTGGCCGTCACGGTGCACTGATATGGGGTATCTAGGAGCCCGTTCACCTCGTCCCTGAAGGTCGTGTTCCTTGCCATCCTCCCGTGGGCCTTCTTGAGCGCGGAAAGGCACGAGGGGCATGGGGTAGCGACCGTATCGGCGCCCATCCGCTCCACGAGGGCGAGGTTCCGCGCGGCGAGCGCGGCGGCGAGCAGATGATCGATTGCGTGGGCCGGGGTCGACCCGCAGCAGCTCCAGTCGGCGGGCTCCGCGAGCGTCACGCCGAGGCTCTTCATGACGAGCCTGATCGAGGCGTCATAGGCGCTCGCGGTACCTTCCAGCGAGCAGCCCTGATAGTACGCGTATTCCCTCTTTTCCGCCATCTTACCTTCTCCGCTCGGCGAACTTTGTGAAAATCCGGGCCACCTCATCCTTGCCCTTTATGTTGCGGGGCAGAAGGTGGATCAGTCCCTTCGACAGGACCTTCGGCCCGAGGTCGGCATCCGAGAAGACGTGTCCCGACGCAAGCTTGTACCGCATCAGTATCCCCAGCTCGAAAATCCGCCCGTGGTTCTTCAACGATGCCAGAAAGGCGTCGTAGAAGGTCTTTATCTCCTTCTCCGTGTGTCTCTTTTCCCTGAGCGCCATTGCCCGCAGTGTATCCATGATGTGGGCCACGTCGATCTCGCAGGGGCACCGCGTGGTGCAGGTCTCACAGGTCGCGCAGAGCCAGATGGCCTTCGAGGCCATGACCGTCTCCCGCATGCCCGCCTGGACGAGCCGCATGATCTGGTTTACGGGATAGTCGAAGAATTCGGTGTAGGGGCATCCAGCCGTGCAGTTGCCGCACTGGTAGCAGAGATAAGGGTCTTCTCCGCTCTCGCCCCTGACCTCTTTGGCGAAATCCCCCCCCGTGCTGCCCGACAGCTTCATTACATCCATAAAAGGACCTCCTGGACCTTTCATGCCGATTGTCGATTGAGTATACCGTGACAAACCAAGTGTCAAATGAGGTGTGTCAACCAACTGCCGTATCCAACCGAACTTATCCTACTTTACCATAGCCTCCCCCTCTTTTCAAGACGCCCTGCGGCAATACCAGCAATTTTTTTTCCCGAACTGCATACAGACCATCGAGGAGGCCTCTGACGCTCTTCCCGCATGTCGGGGGCAAAAAAAGTGCCGGGTTGCAAGGACCCTGACGGGATGGTTTGGGAGGGGAAAGGTTCTTCCTTTTTATGAAGGGGAGGCTGGGCACCCACGAAGGGGGTGGAGCTTTGCTCACGGAGGGGCGACGCGAGCCAACGGGGCTTTTTCGCCTCCTGTCCTTCCCTTTCATGAGGGGGAGGCTCCGTGAGCCCACGCAGTGGGTGTCAACGGTCGCACTTTTTCGCCTCCGGTCCTTCCTTTTCATGAAGGGGAGGCTCCGTGAGCTTTGCTCACGGAGGGGGCGACGCTAGCCCCCAATACTAGTACCCCCAGTACGGCCCCGTCCCGAGGCTCGACCTCGTGCCGTCTATGCCGATATAGACGTTTCTGCCGAAGAAGAAGGGGAGACCCCAGTCGAAGTTGAGGGGGGTGGAGGTCCAGGGGCCGCCGAGGGTGGAAAATACATTGTTCGTCGTCTGGAAGAGGGTCGTCGCGTCTACGATCTGGAATGGAACGGTGCCCGTCGGCGAGCCCGAGGCGCCCGTGGTGGTGGCGCTGAAATCCTGCGGCGAGGGGGAGGCGCAAAGCCAGCCGGAACCCGCCGAAGAAGAGCTGCACACCGTCAGGCTGGAGGGGGTGGGGAAAAAGAGCGCGTTCGAGCCCGAGTCGACGAAGCTTTCGTCCGTGTAGGTAGTGCCCTCGAAGGCCGTGGTAAAGACTGCCTGGTTTGCCCCATAGGCGGCCACGCCCGGGGAGGGGGTGTTGTTCGACTGCGTGCCGATGCCGAAAACGAGGGTGCCGTTGACCGAGGCGGCCCCGTTCTGGGGCACGGGGGGAAGCTCCACCACGACGCCGTTATTGTCCGCGGGCAAAAGCGATACCGGGTTCTGCACCTGGTCCTGGAGGGGAACCGCGACAACGGTGCAGGTCGATCCCGTGCAGGAGTAGTATGGCCCGGCAGGGCTCGACGCGCATTCCTCGCCGCAGTCCTGGGGGAATGGACCGAGCCCGAGGGTGCCGTTGAACCCCGCGTCGGAAGGGCTCGTATATATTCCGGTGCACACGGCCTGCCCATTGGCGAAGGTCGAGTCCGCCACGAGGATCGGGACCTGGACGGCTGGCTCGCCCCCGAGGACCACGCTCGCCATCTGGACCGATCCCCACACGGACCCGGCGGCGTATGTAACGCACTCGCCGAGGGTGCCCGACCCGCTCGCCACCGGGGTCAGGGGCACGCTGAGGGCCTGCTTGAATATGCGCAGCCCGTAATCGCCCGTATCGAGGAGGATATCATTGATCGTCTGGCAGTTCGTGGTGCTGCCGGGCGCGCAGATGGTGACCGAAACGCACGGCTTGTTGACGTACCCGGCGGAGGTGGCCGCCGAACAGAGGGAGCCGTTCACCGTGATGGCGGTCATGTTGTCTGCGGTGGGAGCGGGGGGCGCCGCCCCGCTGCTATTTCCTCCTCCACCGCCACCGCCGCCTCCCCCACCGCTGCAGGCGGCAACAAGACCAAGGACCAGGACAAGAAGGAGAAACCTACTTGATCTCATCGACGCTCACTCCTGCGGGGATGAGGGCAGGGGCGTATGCGCGCCCGTGGAAGTCCCTCACGCGACCCCACTTCTCGACGGTGACCCCATCCGTCCTGACAGCGAACTGCCTCGATCCGGGCCGCGGCGCGGTCCCCTTCAGGGCCGCCTCGTACTGGCCCGCGTACGAGCCGAGAAGCTGCGTCAGATCGGGGTGCATGAGACCGTTCCATGCAATGCCGAAGACTATGCCCGAGGCCGACACGTATTCCCGCACGGTCGTTCCGCCCATTATCATCTCATGGATTGTGTAGCCGTTGACCGCGGTCGTCGCGCCCCTTTGGGCCGAGAAGACCTTTATGTCGGATGCTACCGAGTCGGCCGGACCTCCGAGCGAGGCACGCGCGCCTCCGGCGGAGGCGAGGATCATTGCGAAGCATCCGAACCCCAGAAGGCAAAAAAGGCATCTCCTTTTCATAGCTCCCCCCTTTATGAAAAAGGGCCGTGCATCCCGGCCCGCGCGTTCCCGTGCGGGAAGGCGATGGAGTGTGCCCGAAGGCCCACGAAAAGCATTGTAACACTCTGTCTCCGCATTGGCAAACGATAAAGTGTACGCGTCGGGCGGCCTTATCGCGGCGGATGCACGTTTTTTCGGTTTTCTGCTTTTTGTCACCCCTCGGGGTCCTGGAGGATCTTCTCCTGTCTGCGTTCTCGATCACGTATTGCTTGAGATAGTCCAGCTTTCCTTTGACGCCGGTTTTAGCATCTGCCCCGGCGTCGCCCTTAACCCCGGTTTTGGCCACTCCCTTGTCGCCGGGTTCACTTAGGGCTCGTCAGGAAATAAAATGGCCATCTGACTCATTTATTTCCTTCCGAGCCCTTATCTCTCATCATTCGACCACATCGGACAGGGGCATGCAAGGTTTCCCATCAAAAAGGCGTGAAGGGAAAGGGGTGATCGCGGTGTTCCGTGATCTTGGATTTCCCCATAAGGCAAGGTTGATCGACACACGAGGGGTCGATCGACTGAATGCGGCTGTGAAGGGCGGTGACGCCTAGGGCGGACCGAAGACGCCCGCCGAGGCCGTACCGGCCAGTAGTGCCGATGCCAAAACAATTCCCATAAGACTTTTCATTGATGTCCTCCTTGCACCCGCTTATTGCCCTTCACGGCGTTATTCACCGCGTTATCCCCGGTTGCGGCGGCGTGCGAACGGGGATAACGCCGCCCTTTTCAACTTCCGGGTGTCTGGATGGCCGGGTGCGCTAGAGTCCAAATGAAGAGACGATCTTCTGCTTTACCAGCTCCGGCCGGGCCTTCGACCTATTTCGCCCGACCTCCTCGCCCTGCCGCCAGAGGGCGTATCCCCTCCGCGACTTCGTGATCGCGCACGGAATATTCAACGCCCTGAACCACTCGAACCATCCCTGGAGCATCTCGGCCGAACCGACCTTCTTGCTGACCTCGAAGAAAAGCTCCTGATCCCGGCCCTCGCCGACGGCGCGTTCATCTCTTGCGCCTTCCTCGATTCGTGCCTCCGCGATAGTAACTGTACCCATCGTAGGTCCTCCTGCTTTTTTTTCCCCGCAAACTGGGATCACCTTTCCTCTAAGCAATAGACGTGCCGCAAGGGGATAACGGCCGTAAAATGGGCGCAAACCGGCGTATCGCGGCTCAACGGCACGCGCGAAAGGAAGCACAAAAGTGTCGAAGATCGATGGGGCGGAGGGACAAAAATGTCGCTGCGGACATTATCGTGCGACGGAAAGGAGGCCATCCATGAAGAACGCCGTGACGCCCCCGAAAGGCATTGCCCTTGGCGCGCTTTTTCTAGCCGCCTTCCTCACCCTTTCCGGCTGCGGTACCGGGTGGTGGAAGGTCGATCAGTCGGGCTATCAGCCGCCACCTCAGACCGTCGACCAAATGAGGGATTTCGACGCCCGCGCCCCCGTGGGCGGCTCAAGTGGCAACGAGACCACCCCGGCCACGGCCACGCAGGAAGATGCGGGCGACCCCGCATTCCAACCCCGTCCCGCCAAATAGACCGGTCGCCTTTTTTCGCCTCCGCTCCCTGGTTGAAAGAGGAACGGAGGTTGACCATGATAACGATGCTCGTAGCGCCGGCGCTTCTGATAGGATTTCTCGCCCACGCCGCCTTGCTTCCCCCTCGACGTTATGGACGAACAGACAGCGCGGATGCGGGAGAATTGATGACGGAGGTCCGGGGATCCCGGAGGTGCGCCTGGCGCTCCTTGGGCGGGTCGCGCCTTAAGTAAGGGGGTAAGGGGGTGGCGGCCGGTGCTTGAGGACGCTGCCCTGGGAGTAAGGGCGCCGTCTAGTCAGCCGAGGAGTTGTTCCGATACCCTCCCCCGTTTGGATATCGGTTCCTTCGGGGACTACTCCGGCACACCACCTCAATAAAAACATAGGACGCCCCCATAGCCGATTTCAAGGGGGGGGCCGGCAAAATCCTGTCCGGAGCGCCCCACCGCAATGAACTACCCCGCCGCAAGAACGTGTGAAAAAATTAACTGGCGACCCTTTTCCGTCATTCCGGCGGACGCCGGTAGAGCGAAGCGGGCCTTAATCCCGCGAAGGCGGGACATCCAGTATTTTCCCTCACTTGCGGACTGCCTGGACCCGGTTTTCGCCTCCGGTCCTTCCTCTTTATGAGGGGGAGGACTCCGTGAGCTTTGCTCGCGGAGGGGGCGACGCTAGCCAACAACAGCTTTTTTTGCCTCAGGTCCTTCCTTTTTATGAGGGGGTGGCTCCACGGGCTTTGCCCGTGGAGGGGGCGACGCTAGCCCCATTAAATTGCAGGCCTGGTATCAGGCCGTCGTGCTGACCGTGGACGCACCGCCCGAAGAGGAGTCCTTGATTATGGATAGGAGCGTGTCGGGATTGACGGTGAGGAGGTTTATGTTCTGAAGCGCCTGCACGAGACTTTCCGTCCCCGTCGAGCCGGAGGACGACGTGCCGCTCGCCGTCGGTGCCTGATCCGCGGCGATGATCCCGCTCAGGATACCGGGGTCGGTCTTCATGAGGCTCGCGCTTTCGGCGGACAGGAGGATACTGTACATGGGGTCTGTCGATTGGGACCCCGAACTGCCCGTGAGCGCGCTGTAAAGGGAGCTGTCTGAATTCGACGAGGAGCCGCCGAGGAGGCTGACGATGTCGGAGTCTGTCCCGGCGGCGTCTGAAGCCGCGGCCGTGGACGAGGCCGTACCCGACGATTCCAGGCTGCTTAAAAGCGACGACGTGAGAGAGTTGCTGATGCCGCTGATATCGGACATGGACCTTCTCCTTTCCCTTATGACTATTATCGGACGATCCGGGGATAACTTAAATACCGGGCTGCGCATTCATCGCGCCCCATCACGCGGAAGGCGCCTCCTGACCGATAAGCCGTGATTCCCGATTGATGGAGTTCCGCTGGTTGACAATAATGTGAATCGTACGCAGATTCTCTTAGAAGGGGTAAAGCCGACGGGCCGCTAAGCGCGCGAGGGCACAAGCGGTGTGCCCTTAAGGCGGTCGCTCCGGACGGAGGCACGCCGGGCAGAGTGCACCGGCAAGGTACGCCGGGCGAGAGACGCCGGGAAGGAGCGCTCAAAGGCAGGAGGGCGCCAGGCGCGTGCGCTCGCGCAGATGCGCCGAAACGTGGGTGTGCTGTCCCTTCCCATACACTAACTATTCTTCACAAGGTCTTGCGGTTAAAGATGACGAAAGGGGGCGGCCAGGGGCGGAAGGGCCTTTTTTCGCCCGGCGGTTATCCTCGGGAGACGCCGATATCCCCTATGGGACGGGAGGCAAAACATGCCCCCGCCCCATAATCCAGGGACAGGGGGGCGGAACATGCCCCCGCCCCTGGAATGGGGTCCGCCCTTTTCCAATATCCCTCCACATCACGTCCGAATACGTAGTAATATATGACCCATGGCGGACTACACGCTTATCGCCACGGCGGCCTTCGGGGTCGAGGCCGTCGTGGCCGACGAATTGAAGGCCCTCGGCTATGGGGAACTCGTGGTGGAGAACGGGCGCGTCTCGTTTCCGGGCGATGCGAAGGATATCGCCCGGTGCAATATAGGCCTGCGGACGGCCGACCGGCTCCTCCTCAGGATGGCCGAGTTCGAGGCGACCGACTTCGGGGAGCTTTTCGAGCGGACCCGCGATGTCCCATGGGAGGCGCTCATTCCCGCCGATGGGAGGATGCACGTCATCGGCAAATCAGTCAGATCGCGCCTTTTTAGTGTTCCCGACTGCCAGGCCATCGTCAAGAAGGCCGTCGTGGAGGCGATGAAAAGGCGCTACCACGGCGCATGGTTTCCGGAGACGGGTCCCCTCTACCGTATAGAAGTCGCCCTTGTGCGCGATCACGCCACCCTCACCGTCGATACGTCGGGGGCGGGCCTCCACAAGAGGGGTTACCGGACCGCAAGCGGGGATGCCCCCCTCAAGGAAACCCTCGCGGCGGCCCTCGTGCGTCTCTCACGATGGGAACCGCAAAGGGAGTTCGCCGACCCCCTGGCCGGGTCGGGCACCATCGCGATCGAGGCGGCCCTCATGGGCAGGAACATGGCTCCCGGCATCCGGAGGTCCTTCGTCTCCGAGGAATGGCCATTCATGCCGAAGACGCTCTGGGAGGAGGCGAGATCCGATGCGAGATCGCGTGAGAGCCGCGAACGCTTGCGGATACGCGCGTCCGACGCGGACGGACGGGTGCTGAGGATCGCGAGGCGGAACGCCGAGGCCGCGGGCGTCGCCGACACCATATCCTTCCAGAAACTGCCGCTTGCGGAATTCAGGTCGTCCAGGAAACACGGCTGCATCGTCTCAAACCCGCCCTATGGCGAGAGGACGGGCGAGGCCGCCCAGGTGCAACGGCTCCTGCGGGCCATGGGGGATGTCTATCGCTCACTCGACGGCTGGTCCCTCTTCGCTCTCTCTCCCGACGCGCACTTCGAGAGGCTCTTCGGCCGGAAGGCGGACAGGAAAAGGAAGCTCTATAACGGCAACATACTCTGCTATCTCTACCAGTATCGCGGCTAGCAATTTAATGGGGCTAGCGTCGCCCCCTCCGTGAGCAAAGCTCACGGAGTCCTCCCCCTCATAAAAAGGAAGGGGCGGAGGCGAAAAAACCAGCCGGCGGGCTAGCGTCGCCCCCTTCATCGGCGGAGCCCGACCCGCAAGCGGGTGCCCCGGCTTCCCCCTCATGAAAAGGAATGGGCGGAGGCGAAAAAACCAGCCGGCGGGCTAGCGTCGCCCCCTTCATCGGCGGAGCCCGACCCGCAAGCGGGTGCCCCGGCTTCCCCCTCATGAAAAGGAATGGGCGGAGGCGAAAAAGTGCACCCCGCAAATATTTTTGCATTGCCGTCGATTTTCGCTTGGCATGGTGATTATCATCTGATATCTTATGATTATGATGAGCAAGCAGATACCCAAAGAGGGCGTCACCCAGGGCGACAAGGATCAGGGTTTTGAGGCAGCCCCTGACGATCGGGGCTATGTTGTGTTTCAGAACAGCGGATTGGCCCTCGGGACATGCGGATGCGGACTCAACGCGGTTAACGACTACATCATCGGATTCATACAAGATATCGATGATTTGCCAGACACCTCGCAATAGCAACCCCTCATGGGGTTCCTCGCGAGTCCCTTTTTTCCCCCATCTACGCCACCTTGTCATTCATCAGACACACCTCCCCGTCTTCGTTTGGTCCAACGGTGACGTGGGAAAGGGGGCAACGGAGGGCGTCGGTCCCGGAGGTGTGCCATAAAAGAACAATCGGCCGTCGATGCGAGCGGCACCAGTCGAAACAAGTTCTTCGAAAACCGGTACGTGGTCCTTGCCTGCCGCCTGGTTCTGGCCGCGACCTTTCTTGTCTCCGCGTTCGGAAAGCTCGTGAATATCGAACACTACTCGGTTGCCATGGTGTACAATCTGGAGATACTGCCGGGACCGCTGGCCATCGGCTTCGGATGGGCCCTCCCGTTCATTGAGCTTGCCTGCGCAATCGGCCTGCTGCTCGGCGTACTCACCCGCCTGTCCGCCCTCGGCATCGCCCTGTTGAGCATTTCTTTCTTCATTACCAAGGCTATCCTGCTCTCGCGGGGGATGGATGTGGAATGCGGTTGTTTCGGGGCTATCGGATCGACCATGACGTCGTGGGGCATCTATCTGGACCCGGCGGTCTTCCTTCTGTCGGTGACGGTTCTTTTCTCATCCCGGCGGAGCCGCCATTGGGTCTCTCTTGGCCGCAGACTGCCGGTCAAGTGGCGCGATAGACTGAATCTCGTGTGGTGAGGGAAGGGGCGAGGGGTCCAGGCCGGGCAGGGGTCACCAGAACCAGCGGGCGCGCCGCAGATATGCCCCGTAGCCGGGCAGGACGCGGGTGAGCTTTTCTTCCTCCGTGCGCGACCTTACGAGTTGGACAACCACAAAGGCAAGGAAAATCAGGATGTTGACCGCGCTCAGCCGCCAGGCGGCGACGCCGGCGGCGGCGGCGATCTCGCCCGCGTAGACCGGATGGCGCACCCAGGCGTAGGGACCGCCCGTCACGAGGCCGCGGGCCTCGACGGTAATGCTGAAGGAGCGCCGCAGCGTCCAGAGGCCCCAGAGCGTAAAGGCGGTCGATGCGGTCATCCATGAGAAGACGATCCGGAGGATCGCGGCGTCGCGGGCCATCCAGCTAGGCACCGGGGCCAGGAGCAGGGTGAAGGGTAGTGCCGCGCCGATGAGGGGGACCACGATCTCCCTGACCCCCCGTGACCGTTCCACAGGGTCGGACCGCACCGCGTAGCTCACGACGAAGACCACGAAAACGAGCGTCTCCACGACCCAGAGGGGCTTCCACGAATAGGTGCGGTACTCACTCGCCCGATGGATCAGCAAAACGCCGAAGGCCACGACGAGACAGGCCCGGAGCGCCCGGCTCGCCCCTTTCGGGGAGAGGAGCCTTTCGATGCGGCCGATGGGGTCGAAGGGACGGGAAAAAAGACAGGCGGGTCTATCGGCCATGGGGATACTATGCCCGCGAATCGAGGATGAGCGTGACCGGCCCATCATTGACGAGCTGGACGTCCATCATCGCCTGGAAGACGCCCGTCTCGACCCGGCCGACCTTCAGCCGGGCCTTTTCCACGAATGCCTCGAACATGCGCCTCGCGCCGTCCGCGTCCATGGCGTCGGAGAACGAGGGGCGTCTGCCCTTTTTGCAGTCGCCGTAAAGGGTGAACTGGGAAACGAGAAGGAGCGCGCCGCCCGTATCGACAAGCGACCTGTCGAGCTTGCCCTCCCCGGTCTCGAAGATGCGGAGGTTCACGATCTTTTCCACCATCCAGTCGATGTCGCGGTCCGTATCGTCCTTGCGGATGCCGACGAGCACCATGAGACCCGATCCGATCTCGCCCGCGACCCGGCCGTCCACCGTGACCCTTGCCTCCTTGACGCGCTGTATGACCGCTCTCATGGGTTGCCGCGGCTGCTCCATAACGCCGACACCCCATAGCCCTTAAAGGCGCGGCAATAGAGGGTGGCGAAATCCTCGGGTTGTTCGGTTTCCGCGTTCATCTCATGATTAGAATAGCGCGCGTCCTTCCTTTTGTCCAGTTTTGGGATCGTCCATAGCGGTCAAACCGGCGCCGGTCCGAGGGGGCGATTTAATAATATGGGACAAAATACATTTTGTCCCATCTGGCGATTGAGAAAAGAGGCGGATTGGGTGTATTGTGGTGAGGCGTGAGAAACTGCGAAGGGGACAAACACGATCGCAAACACTATCGACAGCATATCGTCGATATCTCACGTTGCGGGATTAGTGGCGTGAAAAACAGATACGTCGCCTCGTTGTCACGTTTGCGACTTGGGGCAGCTTCGCTGATACTGGGCCTCGTTGTGTGCCTCTCCTTTGTTCCCTCCATGGTCTTTGGGGGTCCGCCCTTCGTCACGGATGACCCGGAGACACCGGAATGGCGCGGGTTTGAGATCAATAATGCGTTCACCCTGGAGCAAACCGGGCATGATCGCACCATCCAGACGCCGCTTCTTGACGTCAACTATGGCTACAAGCCCAACCTGCAACTCAAGGTTGAATCTCCTTACCTCTATGTCAGTCCGGAAGGCGGAAGACAGCAACAGGGGTTGGGAGACACCCTTGTTGGCGTCAAGTGGCGTTTTTACGAACAGGATGAAAAGCGTTTCCTTCTGGCCACGTATCCCCAGATCGCCCTTCCTACGGGTAGCAAAACCAAGGGCCTGGGAGACGGCAAGCCTTCATATATCGTCCCTTTTGTGCCGCAGAAGACATGGGGCGAGTGGACGCTTTACGGCAATATCGGCTACTGGATCCAGACAGCCAGGGATACGCGGAATTTTTGGTACGAAGGCGCCGTACTCAATAGAAAAATCAGCGAATGGCTGGAGCTGGGAGCGGAGCTGTATACCAATACCGCCAGGAATGTGGATGAGACGTATGATATAGGCTTCAACCTGGGCGGCACGTTGAAGTTGAGCAATGGGTATAACCTGCTCTTTTCGGCCGGCCGGAGCCTCCGCTACGGTCCCGACCTACAGGTCTACATCGCCCTGCAGGTGCTCACCGTGGGCTGGACCGATGAAAGGCGAAAGTAATCCCCGCCGATCGGTAGCCACTTTCGGCCTCTCATCGTTTGGGCGTTCTATGAGCGGTCACTTACTCCTTATAACCGCCCGCATGCGGGGAATATGCCCTTTGCCCCGCGTCTTGAAAAGCTCGATAGCCTCCTGCTCAAGACGAAGATGCGCGGATTGCTTGGGTTTCGAAAGAACCAGTTTCGCCCTGACGCGCTCCATTGTGGTGACGTACAATGTTTAGTCTTGTATGTGGCCTATTATTCCCCTTTTCTTCAAGTCTCTCCATTGCCCAATTTAAATCTGAGTTTGAAAGGAAATAATAAACTACATAGCTCGTTCGAACTGCAAATCGATATTGGGCTTGCCATCGTTCAGAAAATTGCTGGATCGTGGTATCTACCTTCATTGTTTATGGATTGCTTTCATCTATGAAGAAACGGATATGGCGGCAAAGAAGAAGATCGGATGCGAGGCGCGCGAGCTTGAGGGACACGGAGGCGTACTTTTTTGTACGTCGGAGTGTCACTCGGCGAAGCGCAACGAAGCAGATGGCTTCTTATTTGCCGCCATTGTACTACTTTTCCGCCGCCTCCCGCTCCTTGTTCGCCTGGTCTATCACCTTCTGCGAGATGTGCGCCGGCACCTCTTCATAATGGGAGAACTCCATGGTGAACATGCCGCGGCCGCCCGTCATCGACCGGAGGTCAGGCGCGTATTTCAGCATCTCCGCCATGGGCACCACCGCCTTGACGATCTGGTTCGTCCCCTTCGCCTCGACGCCCATGATCTTCCCGCGCCGGGCGTTCATGTCGCCCATGATATCGCCCACGAACTCCTCCGGCATGACCACCTCGACCTTCATGATCGGCTCCAGCAGGGTCGGCAGCGCCTGCTCCATGCCTTTCTTGAAGCCCATGGAGGCGGCGATCTTGAAGGCCATATCGGAGGAGTCCACGTCGTGGTAGGAGCCGTCGTAGACGGTGGCCTTGAAGTCGGTCACGGGAAAGCCCGCGAGGATGCCGTGGTTCATGGCCTCGACAATGCCCTTTTCCACCGAGGGAATATACTGCCTGGGTATAGCGCCGCCCACGATCTTGTCGACGAACTCGAAGCCCGTGCCGTGGGAAAGGGGCTCGAACTCAAGCCAGCAGTCGCCGTACTGGCCCTTTCCTCCCGACTGCTTCTTGTATTTGCCCTGGACCTTCGTCCTCCCCTTTATCGTCTCCTTGTAGGGCACCTTCGGCTCGCGAAGCTCGACGTCGACGCCGAACTTCCTCTTCATCCGCGCCACGAGGACCTCTATATGTATCTGCCCCATGCCGGAAATGATGAACTCCTTCGTCTGCTCGTCCCGTGAATACCGGATGCTGGGGTCTTCCTCGATGAGCCTCTGGAGCGACGTGTTGAGCTTGTCCTCGTCGCCCTTTGATTTCGGGTAGAGGGAAAAGGAGATGAGGGGCGGGGGCAGGACGACTTCCTGATACTGGATCGGCGATTTCTCGTCGCAGAGGGTATCGCCCGTCGTCGCCTCCCTGAGTTTGGCGACGGCCGCGATATCGCCCACCGATACGAAGCCCGCGGGCTTCTGCTTCTTGCCCACGAGATAGAATATCTGGCCTATGCGCTCCTTTTCGTCCTTCTTCACGTTCAGGACGACGCTGTCGGGGTGAAGCTCCCCGGAATAGACCTTGAAGAGGGTCAGCTTCCCGGCGAAGGGATCGGTGATCGTCTTGAAGACGAAGGCGCTGAAGGGCCCGGTCGCTGACATCTGCCTTTCGACCGCCTTGCCGGAGGCCGGGTCGATGCCGCTCACCTTCCCGGCGTAGAGGGGGTCGGGAAAATATTTCACGACGTTATCGAGAAGCTGCTGGACGCCGATACCCTTTCCGGCGGCCCCGACCATGACGGGCGCGATCTTCCGGTCCCGGATGCCCCCTTTCAGGCACGCCTCGATCTCATCGTTCGTGATCTCGTCACCGTTCAGGTAGCGCTCCATCACCTCGTCGTTCATCTCGACGGCCGATTCGATCAGCTTTTCCCTGTATTTCGCCGCCTCCCCCTGAAGCTCCGCGGGGATCTCCGCCTCGTCGAAGGCCCCTGGCTGTTCGTCCCTCGCAATGTACGCCTTCATGGAAATGAGGTCGATCACGCCCCTGAACGTATCCTCCTGACCGATGGGCAATTGCACGGGCACGATGCTCTTGTCGGTGAAGTTCTTCTGCAAATCCTCGATGGTGCGGCCGAAATCGGCGCGCTCCCTGTCCATCTTGTTGACGAAAAAACAGACGGGTATGCCGAACTCTCCCGCATACTCCCACACCTTCTCCGTCTGGACCCTGACACCCGAGACGGCGCTCACCACGATGACCACCCCGTCCACCACCTTCATGCAGAGCTTGGCGTCGTAGATGAAGTTGTCATCCCCAGGTGTGTCGATGAGGTTGATCTTGTATTTATTCCACTCGAAACAGGCGAGCGACGACGATATGGTCGCCTTTCTCTCTATCTCCTCGGGCTCGTAGTCCATGAGCGACGTGCCCTCATCGACCCTGCCGAGTCTCGTATTCTCTCCGGCAAGAAAGAGCATGGCCTCGACAATCGTCGTCTTGCCCTCCCCTCCGTGTGAAAAAATGCCGAGATTCCTTATAAACTCCGTTTCGTACTTCTTCATGAAGACTCCTTATC
>JBEKJU010000013.1:0-28162 GCA_050011095.1 Syntrophorhabdales bacterium | reverse complement strand
CAGCACACGGGCCTTTCTTTCTCCGCCCCTGAAAAGCTCTTCGGCCCGCATCATCGATGCATGGATAAGGAGCGCCTTTTCGCGCTCGTCAGGGCTGAGGTACGCGTTCCTCGAACTCATGGCGAGCCCCCCATCCTCTCTCACCGTGGGATGTCCGATGACATCGAGGTCCATGTTGAGATCCCTCACCATCCTTTGGATGATCTTCAATTGCTGATAGTCCTTTTGACCGAAAATCGCCACGTGCGGCTTTACGGCATGAAAGAGCTTCGCCACGACCGTGGCCACCCCCGCGAAGTGGCCCTCCCTCTCCAGCCCGCACAGATGGTTCTCCAGTCCCCTTATCCCGACATAGGTGGAATATCCCTCGGGATACATCTCGGGAACGTCCGGGAAAAAGATGACGTCCGTCTTCTCCCTTTCGAGCAATTCCCTGTCGCGCTCGAAATCCCGGGGGTAACGGCCGAAGTCTTCCTTTGGACCGAACTGTGTGGGATTGACGAATATGCTCACCACCACCACGTCGGCCAATTCTCTCGCCCTTTTGACAAGCGCCAGATGGCCTCCGTGCAGGTAGCCCATGGTGGGAACGAAGCCTATCCTTTTCCCTTCCTTCCGGAAGGTCTCCGAGGCTTCCTGCATCCCCTTGACTGTTTCGATAATCCTCATGATCAATGGAAAGAACGGGCATCGTCCGGAAAGGCGCCCGTTCTCACCTCCTCGATATATTCCTTGACACCCTTCTCTATCTGCTCACGAAGATTCACGTACGTCTTGACGAACTTCGGTCTGAACTGGCCGGACAGGCCGACGAGATCGTGGATGACCAGAACCTGGCCGTCGCAGTCCGGACCCGCCCCTATCCCGATCGTCGGGATCGCAAGCATCTCGGTAATCCTCTTCGCCACGCCCCTCGGGACGCCTTCCAGGACGACCGAGAAGGCGCCTGCCTCTTCGACGGCCTTTGCGTCTTCAATGAGTAACTCCTCCGCGGACCCCTTGCCCTGCACCTTGTGGCCGCCCATGGCGTTCACCGACTGGGGGGTGAGACCGATGTGGGCCATGACGGGGATATCGATGTCAACGATGGCCCTGATCACGTCCCGCATTTTCCTTCCGCCCTCCAGCTTGACCGCCTCCGCGCCGCTTTCCTTTATCATGCGGCCGGCGTTCCTCCGGGCCTGCTCGATGCTTTCCTGGTAGGACATGAAGGGCATGTCGATGACCACGAGCGCCCTCTTCGCGCCCCTCGTCACCGCGCCCGTGTGATGGATCATCTCTTCCACCGTGACGGGAAGCGTGTTCGCGTAGCCGAGCACGGCATTTCCCACTGAGTCGCCCACAAGGATAATATCGATTCCCGCGGCATCCATTATCTGCGCGAAGGGAAAATCGTAGGCCGTCAACATGCTGATCCTGTCTTTGCCCTTTCTTTCCCTTATGATTGGTACTGTTATCTTTTCCATCTACCCCCCAAAAAAACAAAAGCCTTCTGAACTGTAATTTCAGAAGGCCAATCTCCAACGTTCCTTCCGTCTCAGTCCAGTGATGGATCCAAGCGGTCTCAGATATTCATCATATACCTAATCGCCGCTTCCCGTCAAGGGGTTTTCACAAGAAGTTTTTGCATACAGTTTCCAATAGCAAATCCGGCTATTTGTTCAGTCCCTGATCGTGTGGACGGCCCCTCTTCCCCCCCTTTCATCACGGAAACCGGGCCTGAACAAGACCCCTCGGAGGCGCTTCCGTTCGTCCGGAAGACGACGGCAAGACAACGGCGATGTGTCGAAAATAAGCGATTTGGCTATCAGATATACTGTTCGAGGAGCAGAGAGAGGTGCTTCTCGGCCGATCCTGGTTCCTTCTCTTCCATCTCGAGGATCGCCCTTTTGATGCGCCCGTAGGTTGCCGGGTCGGCCAGTCCGTCGATGCCCCGGTAGACGCCGGCCCTCCTCCCCATCCGGTAGACGAGCCGCTCCTCTGCGTTCAGCGAGAAATACCGGTCGATAACAGAGAGGATCTTCTCCTTCTCCTCCGGCAGTTTCCCCTCTACCTCCTCCAGGAGGTTAAGGATGTGGTCGCTTTTCACGTAGCTCCCGATGCGCCCGAGCCGCTCAATGAGGAGCCTCAATTCGACGAGAATTTCCTCGTCGTGGGCGAGAACGAAATCACCGCCCTCGAGCTTCCCGTAAAGGGGCATGCCCCTTGTCACCTTGAGCGTCCTCACGCGAATAAAGTCAGGGTCGATCTCGTTCAGCGCGTCCGCCGTCTCCAGCGCATGTTCCCGCCACCACTTCTTTCCGCCCAGACCGGCGATGACGTACTCGGAAAGCTCTATCCCCGACTCCTTCACCAGGCGTCCGGCAACGATTTGCTGCCCCTTTGTGACGCCCTTCCGCATATACCTCAACAGGAAATCGGAACCCGTCTCCAATCCGAGGTGGAGCCTTGTCAGGCCCGCCTCTTTCAGGCGCCTCAGCTTGTCAACCGTGAAAAGCTGGGAGACCGTCTGGGAACGGCCGTAGGAGGTGATGCGCTCGATGCTCGGGAAGGCCTGTCGGAGGTACTGGAGCGCGTCAACAAAATCATCCACCTTCATGACGAGGGAGTTGGCGTCCTGAATGAAGACGTGCCTGCCGCCGAAATACAGCCAGGCGGCAACGCTCCTGAAAAACTCATTGTAACGGGGATTGGCGAAGATGTCCTCGATCACACCCTGAGAGAGGCTGCCCCCTTCCCCCCTCTTCCAGGTCAGGGCCGTGATCTCGTCCCGTATGGCCTTGATCGCGTCGATGTCCCTTTTGATGTCGGCGACCGGCCTTCTCTCGAATTTCTTGCCTTTGTAGAGGTGGCAGAACTCGCACCTGTTCCAGGGGCAATGGCGGGTGAATCGGACGAGCAGGCTGTATGCCTCACTTGGCGGCCGGATCGGTCCTATCTCGTATTGATGGCCCTTTGCCGTCTCATCGTGATTCATGGGGCCTCGTCACCCGAAAAACACGTCCTTCCTTTTTTATGAAACCCGCCCCCACGGGCGGCATCCGCCGGTCGGTAAGGGCGTCTCACAACCGCCGCGCCGAGCGGTCGCCTCCCGTGACCCCATGGTCCGTGCGCCGGCCATGACGCCCGTGCGCGCGTGGCTCAACGCATGCCGGGATCAGGCATCCTTTTCCGCTATATGGATCGGGAAGGCGGGTGTGGACTGCTTCGACTGCATCTTTTTTCTCTTCTTGCCGAGACTGGTCTTCTTTCTCTTCCTCTTCATCTCGGTGATCTTGGTGTTCGACGGCATGGCTCCCTCCTCTTCGTCAGAGGATAGAGGATAACATAGAAAGCGCCTGCCTTCAAGAACGAAGGCGGGCGCCCCCCATATTCACCGGCCTTACGAGAAGATCTTCGGGCACGTATTCATATATGTCGATTTCATTAGACAGAGGCCGCGTCCATTGTCTTCCTTTGCATACCCCGGAGACCTGGCGTTTCCGAATTTCCTCTTGAGAAATGCCCGTCACTGCTGTATACTGAATACTGCTCGTCATTCTGCACGCCCTTCAATCGGCAGAGGGTGCACGTTTTCGTGTCTCGGGCCGAAACGCGAAAGGCGGAAGACAAAACCAGGAGGATCGATGTCTAATCTCACCATCAAACAATTGCTGGAAGCCGGTGTCCATTTCGGGCATCAAACAAAGCGCTGGAACCCCAAGATGAAACCGTACATTTTCGGGGCAAGGAACGGGATCTATATTATCGATTTGCAGAAGACGTTGAAGATGTTCAAGGAGGCATACAATTTCGTGAAAGAGGTCGCCTCCCGGAACGAATACGTCCTTTTCGTGGGCACGAAGAAGCAGGCCCAGGAGGCGATCGTCGAAGAGTCAAAGCGCTGCGGCGCCTTTCACGTGAACGTTAGATGGCTCGGGGGGACACTCACCAACTACCAGACCATCGAGAAGAGCATCGACAGGCTTCGTAAGTACGAGGAACTGAAAGGCAGCGACATTTTCAAGGTGCTTCCGAAAAAGGAGGCCCTGAGCATAGACCGTGAGATAGTGAAGCTCGAAAGACATCTCGGCGGCATCAAGGATATGGATCGCCTGCCGGGCGCGATCTACATCGTGGACCCGAAAAAGGAGTACATCGCGGTAAACGAGGCCAGGAAGCTGGGCATCCCCACGGTCGGGATCGTCGACACCAACTGCGACCCCGACGACATCGATCTCGTTATCCCCGGAAACGACGATGCCATAAGGGCAATCAAGCTGATCACCTCCAAGATCGCCGATGCCGTACTCGAAGGCAAGGCGCTCTACGTCGAGGAGTTCCAGGGCAAGGATGAGGAAAAGGACGGGCCGAAGCCCTTTATCGACGAGAGCGTGCTCGAGGATAAATACGAAGGCGGGTTCGAGGAAGGAGAAGGAGGAAGCTATTGATGGATATAACCGCAGACCAGGTGAAAGCATTGAGGGAGAAAACGGGCGTCGGCCTGATGGATTGTAAAGAGGCCCTCAAGGTCTCCAATGGGGATATGGACAAGGCCGTGGACTATCTCCGCGAGAAGGGCCTTGCAAAGGCCCAAAAGAGGGTGGGAAGGGCCGCCACGGAGGGAACGATTGCGGTTTATGTCCATATGGGTGGCAAGATTGCCACCATGGTAGAGGTAAACTGCGAAACGGATTTCGTTGCTAAAACCGATCAGTTTCAGACCTTTTCGAAGGACGTCGCCATGCAGGTGACCGCGGCGAACCCGAGCTATGTGAAGAGAGAGGATGTCCCCGAAGAGGTAAGGGAGAAGGAAAAGAACATTTATCGGGTACAGGCGAAGGAATCGGGCAAGCCCGACAAGATCCTCGACAGGATTGCGGACGGCAAGCTCGAGAAGTTCTACCAGGAGGTCTGTCTCCTTGAACAGCCCTTCATCAGGAACCCTGACGTCACCATCAAGGACCTTCTTGACGACCTCGTCTCGAAGATGGGGGAAAATATCCTGGTGAGGAGATTCGTCAGATACCAGCTCGGCGAGACAGTCGAATCATAGAATGGCCTATAGGAGAGTCCTCCTTAAACTCAGCGGCGAGGCCCTCATGGGAAAAGAGGGCTATGGCATCGACCCCGAAACCATGGGGGAGATTGCCGGGCAGGTCAAGGGCGTAAGGGAGACAGCCGTCGAGGTCGCCATCGTTGTCGGCGGGGGCAATATCTACAGGGGCATGCGCGCCGAAAAGCAGGGCATGGACCGGGCTACCGGCGACTACATGGGCATGATCGCCACGGTCATGAACGCCCTCGCCCTGCAGGATAACCTTGAGAGGCTCGGTCTGACCGTGCGGGTGCAAACCGCCCTTCAGATGGCGGCAATAGCCGAGCCGTACGTCAGGAGAAGGGCCATCCGCCACATCGAGAAGGGCCGGGTAGTCATATTCGCCGGAGGAACGGGTAATCCCTTTTTTACCACGGACACGGCCGCGGCGCTGCGGGCCGTCGAGATCGGTGCCGATGCGATACTCAAGGCAACGAGGGTAAACGGTGTCTACGACAAGGACCCGGAGCTGCACGGAGATGCGGTTTTTTTTCCTGAGATCACCTATATGGAAGTGCTGAGGCGCAACCTCAAGGTGATGGACGCCACGGCCATATCACTCTGCATGCAAAACGGCCTGCCCATCGTCGTATTCAACGTCAGGGACCCGGAAAACATGAGAAAGGCAGTGCTCGGTGAACCTGTAGGCACTATTGTCAGGGGGTGAATATGGCTGACGGTGTGATCGGTGAATTTGAGGAGAAATTAAAGAAGTCGATAAGCACGCTCCGGAAAGACCTATCGAAACTCAGAACAGGGGTGGCGTCGATCTCGCTCCTCGAAGATATCAAGGTCAGCTACTATGGCCAGCCCACTCCCCTCAATCAGGTCGCGACCATCTCGGTCCCCGACAGTCGGACCATCACGATTCAGCCCTGGGACGCAGCGTCCATAGGAGAGATAGAGAAGGCGATCCAGAAATCCGACCTGGGGGTCAACCCCATGTCCGACGGAAAGGTGATCCGCCTGGTTTTCCCGCGCCTCACCGAGGAACGGAGACGAGAGCTGACAAAACTGGGCGGAAAAATGCTCGAGACCACGAAAGTGGCGATGCGCAACGTCAGGAGGGACACGAACGAGAAGCTGAAGAAAATGGAAAAGGATAAGGCCCTTTCGAAGGACGAGGCATTCAAGCTCCAGGAGGAGGTCCAGAAGACCACCGACAAGTATATTTCCGTCTCCGAAGGCATATACTCGGAAAAGGAAAAGGAGATCCTGGAGATCTGATATTATGACCGGCAATAAGGAGAAGCTGCCCCGGCATGTTGCGATCATCATGGATGGTAACGGACGATGGGCGAGGAACCGGGCGCTTTCCAGGATCGAAGGGCACATCGCCGGCATGGAGTCGGTGAGGGAGATTGTCACGACGACGAGAGACCTCGCCATCCCGTACCTCACGCTCTATGCCTTTTCAAAGGAAAACTGGTCAAGACCGCGGGATGAGGTAAAGGGGCTCCTCACGCTTTTGGGCGCCTATCTCGAGAGTGAACTACCCTTGATGCGGGAAAAGGACGTGAGATTCAATGCGATAGGCGAAATAGGCGACCTCCCCGACAATCTGCAGGAGCAGCTCGGGAGTGTCATGGAGGAGACCGGCAAGAGCAGATCGCTATTCCTCAATATAGCCCTCTCATATAGCGGAAGGGAGGAGATCCTCCGCGCGGCCCGGTCGATCGCCGCGGAATTCGCGAAAGGCGGGCCAAAGCGCATAGATGAAAGGGAGTTCAGCAGGCACCTTTATACCGCCGGCATGCCCGATCCCGATCTTCTCATCAGGACGAGCGGGGAAATGAGGTTGAGCAATTTTCTCCTCTGGCAGATGGCATATACGGAGATATATGTCACGGAAACGCTGTGGCCTGATTTCAGGAGGGAGGCTTATCAGAAGGCCTTGAGGGATTTCACGGGAAGAAAAAGAAGATTCGGCAGCCTGAAGGAAATCTAAGTGGGGGATCTCAGGAAAAGGCTCATCTCTGCCTTCGTCTTCGGCCCCATCATCGTGCTGTTGTTCATAATTCTCGCGCCGAAGCCGTTCTTCCTCTTCATGGGAATCGTGCTCATTATGGCGGCGTACGAATTTTCGTCCATGGCCAAGGTAACCAATGTCCCTGTCATCACCCTCCTCATCGCTCTCGGCCTCATACCCCTCTACGTCGGCATCTCCTTCTACCCGCTATGGCTCCTCTTTTCTCCGGCGGCATATCTCGCGTTCAAGGTAACGGCCCGAGGGCCCGACATCCTCTCGTTTAACAGGGAAATCGGGAGGTCCCTCGCCGTGCTCGTCCTGGCGGAGGTATTTCTCGCCCTGCCCCTTTTCTTTCTCTATGGCCTGAAGGAGATCGACCGCCTCCTGCCCCTCATCCTCCTTTTGACCATATGGGCAAGCGACACGGGTGCATACCTCATTGGAAAGACGGCGGGACGGCATAAGATCGCACCGCTGATCAGCCCCAAGAAGACGTACGAGGGGCTCCTGGGCGCGGTGGCGGGGGCGGTGCTTGTGGCGCTCCTCTTCAGGGGGAGACTCGGTGTGACCCTCCGCGCCTCGGTCGCCATGGGGTGCGCCATCGGTCTTTTCGGACAGCTCGGGGACATACTGGAGTCGATTGCGAAGAGGGTGTACGGGGTAAAAGATTCTTCCCACCTGATTCCCGGCCATGGAGGTCTGCTCGACAGGATCGACAGCTTTCTCCTCACGGCGCCGTTCCTCTACTACTATCTCCTGGGCGTCAGGCAATGAAAAAAGGGATCATCATACTCGGCTCCACCGGTTCGATCGGAAGGTCCACCCTCGAGGTCATCGCAAGCCAGCCGGACGACTTCGAACTGATCGGCCTCTCCTGCCGGGAAAACGTGCAGCTTTTTAACGAGCAGATCAGACGGTTCAGGCCGCGGTTTGCCTGCGTGTCTGAGGGAGACCTCGCCGACCGGGTCGCCTTTGGCAGCGCACGGAGACTGACCGGTCCGGCGGGCATGAAGGACCTGGTCAGGGTCGACGGGGAGATGATCGTCAATGCCCTTCCGGGGACCATCGGACTCGAGCCGACGATCGAGGCGCTCACACAGGGCAAGGTCCTCGCCCTCGCGAACAAGGAGAGCCTGGTCATGGCGGGCAGGCTCATATCGAGGCTGGTCAGCGGAAAGGGTGCTACCCTCCTTCCCATTGACAGCGAGCACTCGGCGCTTTATCAACTGATGCAAGGCATGAAGAGAGATGAGATCGAGGCGCTCGTTGTCACGGCCTCCGGTGGGCCCTTCAGGAACCTCTCGGCCGGGGAGCTGAGAACGGTCACCGCGGAGCAGGCCCTTTGCCATCCCACGTGGCAGATGGGGAGAAAGGTGACCATCGATTCCGCGACGCTCATGAACAAGGGCCTCGAGGTTATCGAGGCGCGCTGGCTTTTTGATATGGACGGGAAAAAGATCAGGGTCGTGGTCCATCCCGAGAGCATCGTCCACGGCATGGTCCACCTCGTGGATGGCTCCGTCTTCGCCTACATGGCCTACCCGGACATGAAGATCCCCATTGCCTTCGCCCTTAACGGAGGAGAGCGCAAGACCACACCCTTCGGGAAGGTGGACCTCGTGGAGCGAGGCGCGCTAACCTTTTATGCCCCTGACACGGAGCGGTTTCCCGCTCTCAGGCTCGCCTACGAGGCACTCGGTGCGGGTGACGGCGCGCTCATCACGCTGAATGCGGCCAATGAGCTCGCGTCCTCTGCCTTCGTCGATGGAAGGATCGGCTTCACCGATATCCCCCGCCTCGTGGAGGAAGCGCTGCAAAACCACCCGGTCGTGAAGGAGATAGATGATCTCGCTGCAATCTGGGAGATGCACGGGTGGGCGACAAACTACGTGCAAGACCGCCTGAGGAGGATGAATGATTATTAATGCGCTCTACTTCATAATTGTCCTGAGCATACTCATATTCGTGCATGAGTTCGGCCATTTTCTTGTTGCCCGCCTCGCGCACGTGAAGGTCCTTTCATTTTCGCTCGGTTTTGGCAAGAAGCTCCTGACCTTCAGGAAAGGCGAGACAGAGTACGCCGTCTCCGCCCTGCCCCTGGGCGGGTACGTCAAGATGCTCGGCGAGTCGACCGACGACGTCGTGCCTGACGAAGAGGCTTCGCGGTCTTTTTCGAATAAGCCCCCCCTCGTCAGGACGGCGATCGCCTTTGCCGGTCCCTTCTTCAACATCCTCTTCGCCGTGGTGGTCTTCTTCGTGATGCTCCTGACGGGATATCCCGTTCTCTCGACGTCGACTCAGATCGGGCAGGTAATACCGGGGGACCCCGCCTATTCCGCCGGCCTCAGGCAGGAAGACATCATCACGCGGATAAACGGCCGTGAGGTCCACCAGTGGGGCGAGCTTCAGAAGATTGTCAACGGAGCCGCCGACGCCCGCCCGTTGAAATTCGAGATCACGAGGCACGGCCAGGTCATGGATATGTGGATCACCCCGAAACTTCGTGATGAAAAGAATGTCTTCGGCGAGACGGTGGGCAAGGTGAGGCTTATAGGGGTCGGCCCCGCGACGGAAATCAGGAGGGAGTCACTGGCGGGCGCCACAACGAAGGCCTTTGTCGATACCTATAACATGACGGAATTGACCATCGTCGGCATTGTGAAGCTGATAAAGGGCAGCATCTCCGCGAAGAATGTGGGCGGCCCCATCTTGATCTTTCAGCAGGTCGGCGAACGCGCAAAGGCAGGAAAGAGCAGTTTCCTCCTCTTCGTCGCCCTGATCAGCATCAACCTGGGGGTTATCAACCTGCTTCCGATCCCCATCCTCGACGGCGGCCATATATTCTTCTCGATCATAGAATTCATATCGCGCCGCAGAATACCTACCAGGACCCTCGAAATGGCGCAAAAGGTGGGCCTCGGCATTCTCGTGTGCATCATGGTCTTCGCCACATTCAACGACGTCATGAGACTCTTTCATGGCAGATAGGCTTCTTTTCGGCCTCGACAATTCCATGGACTTTCTCAATCTCGTCCTCGGGACGGACGACCTGCTCATCGAGGAACGCCACTCACGCGCGGAGCGCCACTCGTCGGAGGTCTTGCCCGTCAAGGTCTCCCGAATGCTGGCTGACCACGGATATACGGTCAAGGACCTGTCTTGCCTGCTCGTCACGCTCGGTCCCGGCTCCTTCACCGGCGTCAGGGTGGCCCTCGCCTTCTGCAAAGGCCTCGCCGAGGGTCTAGGCATCCCGCTTCTTGGCGTCCCGACGCTCGATGTCCTCGCCTTTCCCTTCGCCTTCATGGAGGGCTATTATCTCTGCCCGCTTATCGACGCAAAAAAGGGAGAGGTCTTTTTTGCCCTCTACCGCGTGCTCAACGGCGCGGTCATTCGGGTCGACGGTTTTCACGCCTTCACGCCCGAGCGGATCAGGGAATCGATCCCCCTCCCCTGCCTTTGTTTCGGAACCGGCCTGAGGCTCTGCAGGACCGTTCTCGAAGGGATGGAAGGGCTCCGCATGATCGACGGCGCGTTTCAGCGGGTCTCGGGAGAGGCCCTCCTGAGGGCGGGAATGGCCGGCGATGCGCTGGGTCATCGGGAAGAGGTGAAGCCGATCTACGGGCGAAGGTCCGAGGCAGAGATAAAATTCAATATAGATATCCGCTGACAGGGCGATTCGCCGCCGGGCGATTCAAACAGGACTTATCAGTCCGTCTCTGCTATACTATTCCTCGACCGGTCGAGCCTTGCGGAGAACCGAGGTGCCTATGACGATAGCCCGCGATATGACAGAGCTGATAGGGAATACACCCCTCGTGAGGATCAACAAGCTTGCCCGCAACCTGCATGCAGAGGTGGTGGCGAAGCTCGAATTCTTCAATCCCTGCGGGAGCGTCAAGGACAGGATCGGCGTGTCGATGGTGAAGGCCGCCGAAGATATGGGAAGACTCAGACAGGGTTCGATCGTGGTGGAGCCGACGAGCGGGAATACGGGCGTGGCCCTCGCCTTTGTCTGTGCAATCAAGGGTTACCGCCTGATACTGACCATGCCTGAGACCATGAGCCAGGAGCGAAAAGGCATGCTCCGCGCCCTCGGGGCCGAACTGGTCTTGACACCCGGCAACCGGGGCATGCGGGGGGCGATAGAAAAGGCGGAGGAGATCACCAGGCGGCACCCCGACGCCCTTATGCTCCAGCAGTTCAGCAATCCGGCAAACGTCGAGATACACCGGAAAACGACTGCGGAAGAGATATGGAACGATACGGATGGCCGGGTCGATGTTCTCGTGGCGGGCGTCGGGACGGGCGGTACGATTTCCGGCGCGGCAGAGGTGATCAGGAGCAGAAAGCCGTCCTTCATGGCAATCGCCGTGGAGCCCGAAAACTCTTCAGTTCTCTCGGGAGGCCCGCCCGGACCGCACAAAATCCAGGGCCTCGGCCCTGGATTTATACCGGAGATACTCAATAGAAAGGTTATCGACAGAGTGGTGGCCGTCCCGAACGACGCGGCGTTTGACACTGCGCGAAGACTCGCCAGGGAAGAGGGTATCTTTTGTGGCATCTCTTCCGGCGCTGCCATGTGGGCCGCCCTGGAGGTCGCGGCTAAAGAGGAGTTCAAGGGCAAGCTGGTGGTCGTCATTCTGCCGGATTTGGGCGACCGCTATCTGTCCACGGACCTCTTCGCGCCATATATGAAGGATGAGAAGCCTTCCGGAGGTAAAGCGATTTGAAGACCGTCCAGGACATCAACACGAAAATCAAGGAAGGCAAGGTGGTCGTCGTGACGGCCGAGGAGATGATAGACCTTGTCAGGGAGAAGGGTACAAAGGCCGCGGCGCAAAAGGTCGATGTCGTGACGACGGGCACCTTCGGTCCCATGTGTTCGAGCGGGATGTTTATTAACGTCGGCCATTCGAAGCCCCGGATCAAGATAGGGGGAGGCACATGCTATCTCAACGACGTGCCCTGCTACTGCGGCCTCGCGGCCGTCGATATCTATATCGGCGCAACCGCCACGCCCGATGACGATCCCCGCAACAAGGTCTACCCCGGTGAGTTCAAATACGGAGGCGGCCACGTGATCGAGGAGTTCGTGGCCGGGAAGAGCATAAGGCTCGTGGCGACCGCCTATGGTACCGACTGCTATCCCCGGCGCAAGATCGAGACCTATATAAGCAAGGATACCGTGAACGAGGCCTATCTCTATAACCCGAGAAACTCGTATCAAAATTACAATGTGGCGGTGAATGTTACCAACCGCGTTATCCACACCTACATGGGGCTTCTCAAGCCTCACCTCGGAAACGCGAACTATTGCAGCGCCGGGCAGCTTTCCCCGCTCCTGAAGGACCCCCTTTACAGGACGATCGGCATGGGAACGCGGATATTCCTCGGGGGGGGCGTCGGGTACGTGGCGGGGAGAGGAACGCAGCATAACCCCGATGTGCCCCGGACGCCGGAAGGCCTGGTGAAGGCCGGAGCGGGAACGCTGGCGACAACGGGCAACGCCAAGCTGATGAGCCCAGGATTCCTTAAAGGGGCGAGTTTTATCGGCTATGGGGCGACGATGTTCGTCGGCGTGGGCATCCCGATCCCCGTGCTGGATGAGGAGATGGCATACTTCACGTCGAGGCCCGATGAGGAGCTATTTGCCCAGGTGGTCGATTACGGGAACGACTATCCTAACCGGATTCCGGGGAGCCTCGCCGAGGTCAGTTATGCGCAGTTGAAGTCAGGTTCGGTATGGGTAAACGGAAAAGAGATACCCGCCTTTCCCATCTCCAGCTATTCGAAAGCGAGAGAGATCGCGACGGTCCTCAAGGAATGGATCGGCTCCGGGAATTTCCTTTTGTCGGAGCCATTGGAGCATCTGCCCCGGCCCGGTGAGGCTCAGGCAGTGCAGTTCCTTGAGGAGCGCCCGGACTGACTTGCGCCCATATGCGGCCATATGCGTTTTTGGGGCAGGCAGCCGGTTGCGCCTCGCCGGGAGAGCCGTGTCACCCCTCTATCGGTCACGCCACGCCGCCTTTGAGTCTTTCGGAGGATGGAGACCGGTCTTTTAGAGTTCCGGATCAAGGAGGCCCCATGAGAGTTTTCAAAGACCTTTACTTCTACCCATGGCTGTCGATGCAGGAGAACAACGCGAACACCGTTTTTATCGACGGCGCGGTACCCACCCTTATCGATCCGGGCCACGCCCACCTCTTCACCCATGTCGAGGCCGCCATGGCCCATGACGGCCTCGACATGGGACGCATCAAGGTCATTCTCTTTACCCACGGACACCCCGACCACATCGAGGCAACCGACCTTTTCGACGAGAAGGTGCTTCGGGGCATAGGCAAGAAGGAATACACCTACATGCAGCAGGAAGGCAAGGAACTCTTCCTCGCCTCCGGGACCCAGATGCCCGCGCGACCTTTCACGCTGTTTCTGAACGAAGGCCGCCTCACCCTCGGGGACAAGACCCTCCTCGTGATCCCGACGCCAGGGCACTCACCCGGCTCCATCTGCCTTTACCTGGAGAAGGAAAAAGTCCTCCTGTCCGGCGACACGGTCTTCTATCTCGGCGTGGGAAGGACGGATCTGCCGGGCGGGGACGTGGACCAGCTCGCTTACAGCATCCGAATGCTGTCGAAGCTGGACGTCGAATACCTGGTCCCCGGCCATGGGGAGATGCTGAAGGGGCGAAAGGCGATACAGAAGAATTTCGAGATGATCCTTTCGGAATTCTTTGAATAGACCGTCGATTCCATGCTATTGACAATACCGGCCCGAAAGCATACTATGTTACAGATTTGAAAGGCTATAGTGAAAAAAGATTCTCATGCCTGAAATATAGTCAGCAAATCGACCCAGACAGGAATCCTTGCCCTCATCGGGGTGAATATTCTCACTATAGGACCCGTTTCATTATACAGACTCTGCATGGACGGTCGGGTATGCAGGCAAAAAAGGAGGCACCACGTGATGATACCTGAGGAATACGTGTGCGACCTGTGCGGCTGTTTGTTTCTCCCCCTGAATATGAAAAATATATTCTGTCCGAGCTGCGGGAGCAGCCAGGTAAAAAAGGAAATGGGCAGTAACGAAATGTCGGATGAAGATGTGTACGTAGGCATTCTGAGCGGCAAAGAGAAGACGAATTTCCTCTTTTAGGCAGCCCCGCGGGCGGTGAGCCTATCTGTTCCCGTCGAAGAAGCCATTGTCTTTTCGTTTCCCCACACCGCTTGTGACGTCGTGACCCCCCGTCCGCCCGGAAAGACGGGGGGTGTCACGAGCCCTGAGACTTCGGCAAAACCTTCCTCTGTTCCATCCTTGCTAAGGCGATCAAAAGACCGTGGATGATTGCCCTCCTTCGGCACCCCCGGTTGTAAACGCCCCTCCGCCGCCTTATAATAATGAGACAAAAAGTTATGTCGCTCAACAAGGAAGGGGGGGAATAGAGAGATGGCAGACAAGAAATACGAGTGCAAGAGATGCGGCAGGCCTTTTCAGGTAAAGACAGAGGAAAAAGAGCCCCAATGCGTCCATTGCGGCAGCAAGGAGGTCGCTGCGCAGCCGGACAGGCCGATTGCGCCGTCATCCTGCGGGCCGAGAGGGCGCTTCACCTGAAAGTGACGAGGTGGATGGTGGTACCATTCACACGCGAGATTTGAACGAAAGGAGGACCTATGAGCAAGGCGGTACCGTTGAACGATAACGATTTCCCAAAAGAGGTCGTGGAGTCGAACCTTCCCGTTTTAGTGGATTTCTGGGCTACCTGGTGCGGGCCATGTCAAACGATGGGACCCATACTCGACAACATCGCCGATGAGTACAATGGCAAGATCAAGGTGATGAAGCTCAACGTCGATGCCAACCCGCTCACACCGTCAAAATTCGGCATAAGGGGTATTCCGACGCTCATCCTATTTCAAAAGGGTGAGGTCGTCGACCGCATTGTCGGGGCCGTACCCAAAAACACGGTTGACAATCTACTAAAGAAAGTGCTGGGCTGAGAGTCACGGGACGAAGGAAGAGACCCCGTGTATCTTCCTTCGTCCTCGTCTCCTATCTCCCGGGGGCAGGCCCATTCCTGCCTTTTTTTTGGCGCGTGACGCGAATGCCACAAGGCGCCTGCCCCGGAGAAGACTTGACGACGGGACGGTTTAGTTACCTCCTAGTCCACGGCGATCATCACGGCGCTTGCCTTTATGACCGCATAGACTTCCGTTCCCTGGGCCAGTTTCAGGTTTTGGGCTGAAGTTTTCGTGATGATCGATACGATCTCGACGCCTCCCGGAATCTCCACGATCACCTCTGAATTGACCGCCCCATGGTTCACGCTCTTTACCTTGCCCTTGAGAACGTTCCTTGCGCTTATCTTCATACATGCCTCCTTGATGAATAGTCCTGTCCTTAAGATAATAACGGGCATGTGCATCCGCAAGATGCACGAGGAATTTCTCCATTCCCTCAAAAAGGCCCCCGGCGCATTTTTTCGTGACCTTGATGTTGACTCGCCGCGATTTATGTATGATAGTATATTGCGACAGCGTTATTGCTCCGATAATGTAACGCTTGCCGGACGAACCTGTGATGCGTGCGCTACGCGGTCAACGGATGGCTCTGGGCCCCACGGTTGAATTGCGCGGTGTTGCCTGTCGTTTTTCCATGGCTGTGGAGCGCGTCTGTCCCTATCCCAAAATTCAGGAGGAAGTCATGCAAAAAAACATCGCACAATCGCTTCTGGTCCTCTCCCTTCTGTTCCTTTTCGCGGTTTCGGCGACGGCCGCGGAGCTAAACCTCTCTGTCGCGGCGAGCCTCAAGGAAGTGGTCACCGAGCTCTCTGACGGCTTCGCGAAAACGCACCCTGGCGTCGCCTTTCGAAATAACTTCGGCGGGTCCGGGGCGCTCGCCAAACAGATCGAGAACGGGGCGCCGGCCGACCTTTTCTTCTCCGCCAACATCGAGTGGATGGACTACCTGTTGGGAAAGAAGCTTATGCTCGAAAAGGGCATCACTACGTTCGCCTACAACGAATTGGTATTTGTGGGCAAGCCTGGGTTGAAGGTGAGCAGGCTGCAGGACGTGGTAAGGCTGGATAAGATCGCCATAGGCAGTCCGAAGAGTGTGCCTGCCGGTGAATACGCCGTGAAGGCGTTCAAGGAGGCGGGCATCGACAAACAGCTCGAGGGTAAGCTCGTAATGGCGAGTGACGTGCGCGAATGCCTGCTCTACGCGGACCGGGGCGAAGTGGATGGCGCCTTCGTCTACAAGACCGATGCCGAGCAGATGGCCAAGAACGTGAAGATCCTCTTTACCTTGCCGCAGAGGCTCTACCCCCGCGTGACGTATCCCGTGGGCCTGACGGCCGCCGGCAGCAAGAAGCCCGAGGCAACGGCGTTTTTCAGCTATATCCAGTCTGCCGAGGCAAAGGGGGTTCTGGCGAAACACGGCTTCATCGTCAAGTAAGGAAGCGTGCTCGGTTTTACCCCTGCCGATTACTCGGCAATTCTTCTCTCGCTCAGGGTGGCGACGGTGGCGACGCTATTGTCCCTTCCTTTCGGCTTTGCCGTCGCCTATCTCCTGACGTATAAACGTTTCGCGGGAAGGATTATCCTTGATGTGGCCGTCAATCTTCCCCTGACCCTGCCGCCCGTGGTGGTAGGCTACTTCCTGCTCATTCTGCTCGGACATCAGGGGTTTATCGACAGGATGGTACTCCGGCCGCTCGGCATCAAGCTGATCTTCACCTGGAAGGCGGCGGTTATCGCGACATCGGTGGTCGGCTTTCCCCTCATGGTCAGATCGATCCGGACCGGCATGGAGACAGTAGATACGCGGCTTATTCAGGCATCCCGAACCCTCGGCGCCCGAGGGCTCGATACGATCATGACCGTCATCGCCCCGCTTTCGATGCCCGGAATCATCGCGGGCTCGGTCCTCATGTTCGCCCGGGGACTCGGCGAGTTCGGCGCTACCGTTGTAGTAGCCGGCAACATCCCCGGCGTCACCCAGACCATCCCCCTTGCCATCTATGAATACGCCAGCTCGCCGGGAGGCGATGCCATGGCCCTCAGCCTTTGCGCCGTATCCGTCTCCATCTCCGTGGTCGTACTCCTGTTTTATGAATGGCTCAACAGGCGCATGGTGAAAAGAGACTGAAGATGGAGTTGCGTGTTTCGGCGCAAAAACGGTTTGGCGGCTTTCTCCTCGATGCCGACTTCACCGTCCGGGGGGAGCGGATCGGCGTCTTCGGCCCTTCCGGCGGCGGCAAATCGACCCTTGTGGGCATCATCGCGGGGCTGACCAAACCCGACAAGGGCATCATCGTTCTCGATGGAGAAATCCTCTTCGACAGCGGCAGTGGGCGCAACGTCTACCCGGAGCACCGGCGGATGGGCATGGTTTTCCAGCGCCCCAGCCTGTTCCCGCACCTGAGCGTGAAGGGCAACCTCCTTTACGGCTACAGGCGCTGCGCGCCTGAAAACCGCAAGATCGGGTTCGGCAGCGTGGTGGATGTCCTTAAGATCGACGGTTTGCTCGATCGTGGCGTGAAAAATCTCTCGGGCGGCGAGAAACAGCGGGTGGCCATCGGCAGGGCGGTCCTCGGAAACCCGCGCTTGCTGCTGCTCGACGAGCCCCTGTCGGCCCTAGACGACAGCCTCAAATTCCAGATCATTCCTTTTCTCAAAAACGTCTGCGAGGCCTTCGGGATTCCCTACCTCTTCATCTCGCATTCGTTGCTCGAAATGCGGATCATGACGGAGCAGGTCCTGCACGTCGGCGACGGGCGCGTCGTCGAGGAGACAACGGCGGAGGGTCTGGTGCGCGCCCAGATGGGCGAGGGTAAGGCCTATACCAATCTCTTCCGACTGCCCGCGCCTCGCCGGATCAACGGCCTGAACGTCTACGCGTGGGGCAATCAGCAACTCTTCATTTCCTCCACCAATGATCAGCCGGAAACCCTCTTCGAGCTTTCGTCAAGAGATATCATTCTCTTCGCGGGACGTCCGCAGGCGATCAGCGCCCGCAACCTCCTCCGGTGCGTGGTGATCGGCGTCTTCGAAGCAGGCAATAACATCGGAATAGATCTGGACTGCGGCGGCAGCCGCCTCGTGGCAGAGGTAGTCAGACAGGCGGCTGACGAGCTGGACATAAGGCCGGGAGGCGAGGTCTATGCCGCGATCAAGGCAACGGCGTTCAGGAAACTGGGATAGCCCGTCTTCTTGTACGTTGAGTATGCCTCCATGAGAATGTCAGGGTTTCTTTTCGCGACCCCCCCTGCACCTTCGGAAGAGTCCCCGGAGCCGAAAGGAGGCAAACGGCGGGAGAAGGGCAAGCGAGATGCCCGAGGCGCCTGTGGAGCGCCCCGGGCATCGCTTTCATCGATCCCCTTGCGTCTGGAGGTCGATTCGATCAACGTGCGAGTGCACGGCCTTGCCTCATACGGCTTCGGCGATTGGAGGTTCGGTCCCCGGCGTCCGCTCCATGCCCATATCGTCGAGGGAGAACACCTTGTCTATGTCGAGCATCATGATGAATGCCTGCTCCCGCTTGCCCATACCCTTGATAAAGTCGGTCCTGATCCGCCCTCCGATGCGGGGAGCGGGTTCGATCTGGCCGGGCTCAAGCTCGATGACCTCCTGGACCGAGTCGGCAAGGGCACCGAGAATCACGATCTCCCCTTCGAGGGCGATCTCGAGGACAATGATACACGTATCGACCGATTGCTCGGTCTTCGTCATGCCGAACTTGAGCCGCAGATCGAGAACGGGAACCACGCTCCCCCTTACGTTGATCACGCCCCGCATAAAGTCGGGGGTTCGCGGCACCTTGGTTATGGGCGCATAATCTAGTATCTCCCTCACCTTGGCGACTTCCACCCCGAAAACCTCATCCTCCAGCCTGAAGGTCAGGTATTGTTCCGTTCCAGTAATTCCCGTCAGCATGTTAGCTGCCTCCTCTTGTCGGCGGTGAGGGGACGGCCCCTCATTGCCGCGCGTTCGTCAGTACCGCTCGAAATCCGGATCTATCCCGCCTTCTCCATCCCCCATTGCCAGCTCGATACCCGCTGTCGCCGGCTTTGCCTTCGGCCCGGCGGCAATTTTTCCCTTGAGGGCGACCTTGCCCGCGGTCTTACGGGGTTTCGGGGTTATACGGTTGTCTTCGGACAGCTCGTGCCTCAGCGTGAAGAACGAAATGGAGCTGCTAACCTGCTCCGCCTGAGAGGAAAGCTCCTCCGCCATCGACGACATCTCCTCCGCCGCGCCCGCGTTCTGCTGGATCACCTGGTCGAGCTGCTGAATGGCCTTGTTCACCTGATCGGCGCCCGTGTTCTGCTCGGCGCTCGCTGCGCTGATCTCCTGCACCAGCTCGGCCGTTTTCCTGATGTCGGGCACTAGTCTGCTCAGCAATTCTCCCGCTTTTTCCGCAACCTGGACGCTCGATGAGGAGAGGTTGCTGATCTCGCCAGCGGCGGTCTGACTCCGCTCAGCCAGCTTCCGCACTTCCGAGGCCACTACCGCAAAGCCCTTGCCGTGCTCCCCGGCGCGGGCTGCTTCAATCGCGGCGTTGAGGGCCAGTAGGTTGGTCTGACGGGCGATCTCTTCGATGATCGATATTTTGCCCGCTATCTCTCTCATGGCCCCTACCGTCTCTATCACCGCCCTCCCGCTGGCTATCGCATCGTCCGCCGACTTGAGGGCGATCTTTTCCGTCTCATGGGCGTTGTCACTATTCTGCTTGATGGTGGAGGCCATCTCCTCCATGGAGGAAGACGCCTCTTCGGCCGAGGCCGCCTGCTCGGTCGCGCCCTGGGATATCTGTTCCGCCGTGGAGCTCATCTCCTGGCTGCCGCTTGCGACCTGGTTGGATGCCTCCCGTATGCTCCCCACCACGTCTATGAGGCCCTGCACCATTTTCCCCATTGCCCGCATCAATTTATCTTCGGAGGAACGTTCCTTCACCGTTACCGTCAGGTCACCACCCGCTATCTGTTCGGCAACCGAGGTCACCTCGTTCATCGCATCGATGAGGATGTTCAGATTCTGCTTGATTTCGTCAAAGTCACCTCTGTAGGCATCGGTAATCTTTGTAGGTATGTCGCCCTTAGAGATGGAGTCGATATAGGAGGCGGTCATATTCATCGGCTTTACGAATGCCTCTATCAGCTCATTGATGCCGCCGATCAGCTTTGCCCAGTCGCCATTAAAAGCGCCGGCGCCGCCCCTTATCTTCAGCCTCCCTTCCTGAACCGCCTCTGTAAGGTTCTTGATCTCACCTGTCACCTTCAGGAGGTTACCCCGCAGGAGGTCCGTCTTTTCGTTTGCTATCACCTGTTTGCCGGGCAATGGCGGGAGTATGGGCGAAAAATCACCTTCGGCGTAGGACGCGATGATGCCGAGGAACTTAAGAATATTATCCACATGGGTCTTCACCGAGTCGTTCACGGACGCCGCCACCTGCCTGAAGACGCCCGAGAACTGATCTTCGGGCATGAAGAATTCGATATCGCCGGCCTTCTGTTCCCTGCCGAATCTTTCCATTTCCAGGAGTATGCTTCTCAACGTCCCGACCAGGCTGGAGAGGTTCTTCCCGAGGACGTCCTTTTCCGACCTGACCTGGACCTCCACGTCCAAGTCTCCCGCGGCCACTTTTTCCAGGGCGAGAGCGGTCGATTTGACACTCTCGATCATCTTTCCGAAGGCGTGCGCGAGCATGCCCATCTCATCCCGGCCCGATACGTCGAGGGCCACGGTCACGTCGCCCTGGGTCAGCTTCTCTGTTGCGGCGAGAAGGCGGGAGAGGGGCAGTCCTATGCTTCTCGTGAGGAGAAACGCGGTCGCAACGCCAACGAACAGGGCGATGACCCCGATGATGATGAGGAGGTTTCGGGCCGAGGCGTAGGTGGCCATTGCCTCCCTGCACATTTTTCCGGTCTCTTCCTCCTGGTAACGCGCAAGCTGTGAAAAGGCATCCTCAACCTTGAGCGTAATCGGCCTGGCCTCCTTGAAATAGACATCCGCCGCCTCTGTCCTCTTATTCTTCCGGACCAGGTCGATAACCAGGTTGTTTTTCTCCCTGCCGACCGCGAGGTAGCCCTGCCCCTGCTCCAGAAGCTCATGGCCCCGGACCGTGAGGTCGTTTTTTGCAAACCATGCCAACGACTCATCGATGACCACCCTTGCCTTTTGGATCTGTTCCTTCGTACCTTGAACCGTTTCCGCCTCATCCGTCATGGCAAGGGCGAGCACGCCCGACAGAACGTCATCGATGGCCTTGTTCAACCTGTTCGCGGTCCTGATCTTCGCGTTCCCCTGGTTCACGATGTCGTCGAGCCTGCTGCTGATCGATTTCATGCTGCTGATGCCCAGGATGGTGACGACTGCCAGGAGCGCTATACACAGTCCGAATCCGATGCCGAGCCTTACACCGATCTTCATGTCCTTGAAACTCACTTTAGTCCTCCTTTATCCGCCGTTCCGACGGTTTCACTGCTTTTTTTTATTCGTACCGATACGCAACCAGATGCCCCTCCCCTCCCATCACCTCCCCCGCTTACTCACGCCTCGACGAGCCGGCGAGATCGAATGGCTAATGCCATCGTGCGATCTTTCCGACAATGGGCGGCCTTTCCGTTCCTCCAAGTCTTCGATCGACTTCATCTCCGCGCGCTTGCCGCCTTTTTTGCCTTCCCCTTGCCTCCCCCCGCGCGTCCGGCCGGAAAACACCCGCCGGCCATTCAAAAAAGCTCGACATTGTCTCCAAGGGATATCTCCTGGCCCTTCCTCGTCTTCCCGTCGGCCGGCTGAATGTGGGACTCGTGTATGCATCGTTCCTGATGCATCGTATACCTGCTTGTCAACTCCTCGAAATACTTGCTCTCCTTGCCTGCTTTCGCGCGCGCCGCACCGTTCGTGCGGGCGATGAGGCTTCGCAGACCGGCCACAATGCCGCTTATCACCTCATTTGTCCTGGTGTCGGCAGTTATGCCCGCGAGCACCATCTCTATATCCCCCGTGAGCGCCCTGGCAGTCCTGTCGAGCCCGCGGAGGAGCGAAACGAGGCCCTCTTCCGATCGACGCAGCGAGTCAAGAAGGTCTTTGATCTTTTCTTCTATGGAATCCATTTTGTCGCTGCCCCGGCTCCCCTCATGATGGATCGTATGCAGCTCCAGGGCGGCGTCACTCGCCTCTTTCAGTTTCTCCGTCATGATCGCCGTCTGATCGGTTGCGTGATCCGAGAGATTTCTAATGGCCTCTGCGAGAACGCCGAGGGCGCCGCCGTCTTCGGCCGCCTGCGCCGCCTTTATTTGGGCGTTGATGGCTATCAGCTTGACCTCCGAGCCTATCTCCTCGATATCGTTTACGAAGGCGGAAAGCTCCCGGATCATCCCGCCGACAGAATCTATGGCCGCCGCCAGTTCCTTGCCGGTTCCCTCATTCTGACGAAAAGAATCCACGATGGTCGATATGGAACCGGTCAATTCAGCGACAAACGACATCTCCTCCTTGCCGGCGATACTGATAAGGCCGACGGCCTCCTCCGACATCTCGCAGAGACGGCGCGCAAGCTGGCGCAGACGCTCCGTCACCACGGCGATGGCTGATCCTAGCTGATCCCCGGCATGGTTGAGCTGGTCGATCTGAAGCTCACCGATATCGTGCATTATGTCCAGGAGGACCGGCTTACCGTCGCTGTCCGGGCCAACGGCTGCCACCTCGTCGAGCACGTCCGCCACATGCTCGACCTGTTGGCGGGTGATATCATGGAACTGAAGGGACGAGATCACCTCCGATATGCTGGCCGATACCTCCCCTGAATGGGCGACCAACCTCGATGCGGTCTCTGAAGCGGACGAACGTTTTTCGAGGAGGATTGAGAGGTTCGCCTTCAGACCTTCCAACATCCCCTGTGTCAGCCGCTCGGTGGAACCACGGGAGGCGATGATCTTCGAAAGAGTCTCCGTCACGGCGGATTTCAGCGAATCCAGACCGTTGAGGAACTACCGCCTGACGATGGGTATGGGCGGTCAGCATCCGTTGCTGAGGATGTGGCAACTCTGGGGAGGCAATGCTGCGGCTATACCTACAAGGCTTTGAACAGCCGTCCCACTAGGTTAGTGACGATTGCCAGGCAAAAGCACAGTACGCAAGACGCTATGAACTGAACGGGCTTAAACCGACACCAGGGTTAGGAAGACTCATTATAACCCTTCCGGAAAATTCTGAGAACTTCCTATCTATTGGAAAGTGTTCTACTATCTCCGCCCTACCCACGTCTACACTTTCTGTCCAGTTCTACCTTTTTCGCCACTTTCCTTGGCACGATCACACCAGAATTACACCGACCGCATGTACACAATTGTATACAACATCTTGTCGCCGCCGCCTCCTTCTTCACCACCATCACCCTACCTCTTGTCACTCCTCATCACCTTCTTTCCCGAAGGTCAATCTCACGTATTGCCATTGTTTCCATAAGAGCGTCCTCCGACTCAAATAACGACAACGCACTTATGTTATGATTATCCAACATTGCTAACACCCTCCGCCTCTCAGAGCACGGAATGTTGAATTTCCACAGCATATCTTCACCATCACCACGATGGTAAGCATCCTGATGCGACGCATATCGCCATATGCCTTCCCCCTCCGAATCCCGAACAACGCAAATCGTGTACCGCCCCTGCTGAAGAAAATGACGACGGTGGGTTCTCACGTATGGACCTAATATGTGAATATACGGATAGTCCGGACTACCGATCCTCGTCACAACTGGCGTTCTTCGTTTGAGGTATGCGTAAATTGACACCCTTGCCGTGCTTTGTCGCCTGAATGCGAAGAATGCCGCAATGTAAGGTGACCCTGTCCAGTCAATGAACGGCGAGGGGAAACCGTGATGCCTCAAATAAAGCATGTAACTATACGTAGCTTGGAACGCAGGACGACCAAACGCCTGCGGCATAAAGCTGTCATTTTCTCTGAGCCACTCCTCAATCCCTTCTGGATATACCAGGATATCCCAATTCATTCCGGCAAATGATTCTACTTGCGGTTTTACCACAGAGCACAACTCGTGATAATCTTTCAACGACATTATTTCCCGCCCATTCCGCTCAAGCGTTGTCTGTAACCCCCAACAACAATTCTCCTGGCCCCGATATAAGAATTCCGCCTCTGGACCAGTTTCAATTTCAAGCCCTTGAAGGGTTTGCTCGAACTCTTCCCAGCTCTCCAAGTTCACTTCCTTCATCTCAGTCCCCCCATTCACTCGATTCCTACAATCCACACTCTTTTCTCGTCCATTTTCCCTACCGTTTAGATATGCATCCGGCTAATCCAGTGCGCCTTTACACGTTTCTGGCCTATTCACTATTGACTTCCAATTCAGGCACAGTCCGCTATATCGCTATTACACCACCCGCAACGGCACCTGGTTCCTGGAAGAAACAGACTTAGAACACTGCCCCAGCCCTCTCCTATCCTCCCTGGCTCCCCTCTGTACGCCTTGCAACAACCTCTTCATCGGTGGCCGTCATGAAACCGGTGCCACCAGGGTTGCCATTTCCGTTGCCGTCTGTTTTCCTCCTTGCGAAAAAGCAATGGGGCAAAGCCTGATAAGAACTATAACATGACCTTTTCAAAAGTCAATTTATATATTGTGAGAAATCGTATTATAAGGAGACAGTCAATGAAGAAGATGATAGTATGTGAAGAAACTGAAAAGAAGCTTCGCAAGAAGCTATTTCATAATCTTGACAAGATTGAAGCCACTCTCGACAGAGAGTTATCTAAATTATCTGCGAAGACAGATAAAAAAGGGACCACGGCAAAAGCATAGTATTGCAGCCCTTTGTGGGACTAAATCTTCGCATCTTTCACTTTCTGCTCTGCAAAGGTGTCGCCAATCTCAATCTCCCCCTCTATGTCATGGATAATCATGTTCATGTTCGCCATAGCCCAAGTGGTAGCAATATACTCCTGCCCGTAAGTCTTGAGGGGAGCAAACGATTTACGGGAACGTAGGTTCATCATCTCCTGTAAGACTAGTTGGCACTTGATGAGTAGTCCGCCGGAACCGCAGCACGGGTCATAAATCTCCATACCTGGCTCTGGTTCGATAATGTGAGCCATCACCATGCCCACTTCCTTGGGTGTATAGAACTCACCCGCACTTTGCCCACTTCCTTCGGCAAACTTACGGATGAGGTATTCGTAACTGCGTCCTATGATATCGGGTTCCACGTCATTTAGCCCAAGCCGCTTGAGACTTATCTGCTCAATCAGTGCACTCAGTCGGTCATCTGAAATATCACGCTGCCCATGGGTGGTGGCATTGAAGTCTACCCTGTCTATGATACCTTCAAGTCTTGGGTTCTCTTTGGCGATTGCCCTGAGATGGTCCGTCAAAAGTTCACCGATTCTGTCCGCCAATTTCCGTATGACCCACCAGACAGGTTCCTGCGGGTCGGAGGACCGGAGAGGAATGTAGAACCGGACCAGTTTCTTATCACGCTCAATAAGTTTGAAGGCTTTCGAGCGTCCGCCTACCGCCTTGGCTATGCGGTCCACCTCATCATCAAACACATCACAGAGGCGTTTGGCAAAGACCAAGGGGAGTATATAGTCCTTGTACTTAGGTGCATCCTTTGCTCCACGAATCGAGCAAGCAGCGTCCCACAGCCACTGTTCAAGAGATTTATCGGTGTTTCCGTTAGCCTGATTTGCCATCTCACTACTCCATCACGTCGAAAGTTGAAAGTGCTATGAGGTGGCTGGTACGACGAATAAAATGCAACAAAGGTGCGGGACCAGCCAAGTGCTTGTCACCTTTTACACCCTGCTGCCAAGGAAATCAAGCACATTGTATGGGTTTCCTTGTGCTTCCACCGTCAGGAACCAAAAGCAGTTCCCCGAAAGGAAACTGTTTTGAGGGACGACATAGTAGAGTCGGCCTCGTGGTGACCCTTGGTTGCCCTTCTGAGACCCTGGTCATGGCCACCCCCGTCTGATTCCCGGAAAGTTGACCACAGGGCATCCTGGTCGATTCTGGAGGCATTCTGCGTCTCACGAAGGGGTAAAAAGAGGCGGTTTCCCTTCCACGAGTCGAGTTAAGGTTCAGCGTGAACAATATCTTCCCTGACGGTGCCTTTGCCTTTTGTGCTATAATCTACCCAGCATCCGGAGCAATCCGATAAGGATTCGGCAACCGAGCAGGAGACGGCTACGGTGCCTAAGCGGGAAACCGCTTGATGTGCAAAGCCACGAGCTTTGAAAAAGGTCTCCACATAGCCGCCCCTATTGCTTCCAGGTGCATAACCAGTCGATAGGAGAATGCCATGGAAGCAAAGAACATTTTTGACCTCATCCCCTTCATCCCCAGGGTCACTTCTGTAAAGGATTATGTTCCCTACCGGCACTCCCGCCTTCTTCTTCAGACCCGTTATAAGGAATTGCCCGTAGATAAGAAAGGGCTACCTGTAGACCTCGCCAAAATGATGGAGGCAATTGGGTATCGGAAACGGTTGAAGTTCTTGACGAGAATGAAGGAATTGTGGGTCAATGCCCAGGGGAAGATTCCGTTGAAGTTCCTGGAATTATTGGACATCACGAAGGAAGACCTTCTGTGGGTGCTTGAGTTTGATAAGCAAGATTTCCGGGAGACCCTGAAGGATGCAGATAAACCTGAGTATTTCCAATACAAAATCATGCCTTGTGTTTATCCCGTCGAGAAACTGCCAGAAGGCATCTCCGAAAACGAAGCGGTCGCCTACATCATAGCCTTCATGCAGACCCAGCCTGAATGGGTACAGAAATATGGTGCCCACATCACTTACAATGGACTGAAAACCTTGTGGATAGAAAGCGACGGCAGCACAAGCGTCAGCTACTACGTCCCTGATATCATCTTTGAGGGCGGCTATGTGATATTCAAGACACAGCCTATGCCGGGGACAGTGACAATTAGGTGATGGACGAGAAAGCCTATTGGATTAGCCCCGAAGGAGATATGTTTCCTGTGCCCCAGAGCCATATCAGCGAGGTCATCAGCAATCCTGAAAGATTCAAGCTGACACGGGGATATCTGGAAGTCGTCTACAAAAAGCACAAAGAACCGCTTGGATGGGAGGGTAAGGCAAGGGAGGAGGTCATAAAAGGGTTGATAGCGAAGGGATGGATTCGGACCAGGGACTATGGAGATTACCTATCGGTGCAGACCTTCAGCGTCTATGATTCAGCATCCCGATTAGTTTCCTTCTTCAAATCAGCGGCTGGCAGATATTCGCCTGAAATGGAAGTGAGGCTGGGGATTTTGAGCGAGGGGAGGACAAAGACTATGGAGATGGCGGACATGGAAGAGTTGCTGATGGGCGGCTTGGAAAACCATCATGATAGCTGCACCTATCTAAAAGGGCTATAACAAGGGAAATTCCTCAAAGGTGAGGATTACCAAGACAAAGAAAAGAGATGGTTATCGGCTCCAATACAGCCGAACGAAGCGACCTCCCCACCACGCGCACAAAGGGTCATGCTGCCTTTCCTGCCCTCCGATTCCCCTAAACCAATGCTCCTACCTATTTCTGTTTATGATTCAGACTCTTGAAATTCATCCACATGAGCCTTTGATGGGCTGGCACGACAGCCAGACCCGTAGGCTGATGAACCAAAAAATTCGTATTCTTTCTCGTCTCCACTATGGTGGTGAGTCTTTGACGGACTGGCACGACAGCCAGTACCATAGGCTGATGAGGGCCGCAATACCTGTACTTGCTCATTTTCGTTCCTCCTTCGCAAAGGCAAAGGGCTTGTCAGTATAATTCCCTATCCTCCATTATCAGCACGATGCCCTCGGTTTACAATGACCACACCGTCTTTCCCTTAAACAGAAGGATTTATGGACACCAGACGGAGATGGACGGGATTGAGGAGGCTCTATCCCCTGTCAAGGCTGACCCCTTGAGGCTTCCGTCTGTACCCGCCAGAACTTGTCCCTGATAGTTCAACGTTAGGGGTAATACTGTTCATTTAAGTATCTTGATACGTTTTTCGAAGTCAACCCGCTCGTTGCAGGGGACGGTCCTCGGCCGCAGATGATAGTTGCTCATCTTCCGCTTGACCCCCCGGGGG
>JBEKJU010000012.1:0-39975 GCA_050011095.1 Syntrophorhabdales bacterium | reverse complement strand
TTCCCGAGCTTGAGGAAGGGCAATGGATCGACGCCATAAAGGGACTTCTTGCGCCAAAGCTCCATGACCTCAATGTCAGGGCCTTCCACGAGGGGAAGAAGGCCCTCTTGGGCTGAAGGAACGGATTTCGATCACGGGAATGGGCTCCGTGCGTTAAAGAAGAAGGGATAGACCTGTCATGCTGTACAGGTCTCTCATTAAGAATTCATGGGGAGGGATACCATGTTAAACGGCAGTTGGATGACGGCAAAGGACGTGCTGAAGGTGAACGCCTTCAAATGGCCCAACAAGGTGGCCATCAAGGATCTGTATAAGGAGTACACCTTCACGCAGTGGAACGAGAGGTCGTGCAGGCTGGCGAATGGCCTCGCCGACCTCGGCATGAAAAAGGGCGACAGGTTTGCGGCCCTCGCCTACAATTGCGCGGAATGGATGGAGATCTATGGGGCCGCGGCAAAGGGCGGTTTCATTTGCGTGCCTATCATGTTCAGGCTCGCCGGGCCTGAAATGGAATACAACATCAATCACAGCGAGTGCAAGGTCTTTATCGTCCAGGGTGGGAAAAACCCCGCGGACGGTAAGGAGTATCCCTGGATAGGGATGGTCAACGGCATGAAGAAAAATCTCCCCACGGTGCAAAAGTACATATCCTTCGCCGTGGATAATCCCCACTACGACGGCTGGGTTTCCTATGAGGATACGCTGGCTTCGGCGAGCCCCGAAGAGCCCCTGGTGAAGGTGGATGCCGATGACACATGGGTGATAATGTATACGGGCGGCACGACAGGCAGGCCGAAGGGGGTCATGAAGAGCCATCTGAACATGTTCACCCAATATTTCATCATGATCCACGACCACGTGTTCGGCTTCGATGATACGAATCTCCTCGTCATGCCGTGCTGCCACATCAATTCCCTCAATTACTCCTTCGTTGCCACCTGGGTAGGCGGCACGGTCATGTGCTATAACATGATCAGCTTTGATCCCGAAAACCTGCTCAAGACCTTCTCCGACCATAAGGTCACCTTTACCTCCCTGGTTCCCACCCACTACATCATGATGCTCGCCCTGCCCGAAGAGGTGAAGAAGAAGTACGACCTTACCTCGATAAAGAAGCTCCTCATCTCTTCGGCGCCGGCGAGGAAGGATACGAGGCTGGGCATCCTCACGATGTTCCCCAACTCGAAGCTTGACGAGGCCTACGGTTCGACAGAGGCAGGGTGTGTAACGATCCTGAAGCCCGAGGAGCAGCTCACCAAACTCGGTTCCTGCGGCCGTGAGGTGATCGGATCGGATCTGATCAGGCTCTACGATGAAGAAGGCAAGCTCATCACGGAGCCGAATAAGGTGGGCGAGCTTTACTCAAGGAGCCCCATGCTCTTCGAGGGTTATTGGAAGGAGCCCGAAAAGACCGCCTCCGTCATGAGGGACGGCTTCTTCACGGCCGGTGATATGGCCTTCAAGGATGAGGACGGCTTCGTGTTCCTAGTTGACCGGAAGGCCAACATGATTATCTCCGGCGGTGAGAACATCTTCCCTTCGGAGGTGGAGAACGTGGTGGGCGGCCATCCGAAGGTCAAGGACGTGGCGGTCATCGGCGTTCCCCATGACAAGTGGGGTGAACAGGTGATGGCCGTCGTCGTCCTCCACGAGGGGCAGACCGCGACGCCCGCCGAGATCTCGGACTATTGCAGGGGCAAGATCGCCGGCTACAAAGTGCCCAAGAACATCGTCTTCATCACTGATGAGGAGATGCCACGCTCGGGCCCCGGCAAGATCCTCCACAGGGTGCTGAGAGAGAAATACGGCCTGTGGAAGGATCACCAGTAACGCAAAACAGGGCATGGGGCATGGTGGGATACCGCCGCATGACCGTGGCGGATCGCGGGGAGGCTGCATGCGAGGGGCACGCGGCCTCCCACCGCCTTTAAACCGAAGTTCCTCATGGACGTCCTCAAGATCAAGGAGTTCACCCTGAGACCGGAGTTCAAGAGCAAGACCGTCACGTGGCACGATCCCTGCCACCTCGTGAGGTATCAGAACATCAAGGACCAGCCCAGGGCGATCCTCAAGGCCCTTTCAGGCATAAAGTACGTGGAGATGCCCAACGCCGACCTCTGCTGCGGCATGGGGGGCTCCTTCAGCGTCTACCACTACGACATCACCAAGAAGATCGCGGCAAAGAAGATGGACGGCATAAAAGCTACAGGGGCGGACATCGTGGTGACCGCATGCCCCGGTTGCATGATAAACCTCATCGACAATGTCCTGCACAACAGGATGCCCCAGAAGGTGCACCATCTGCTGGAGCTGGTGGAGTAGGGGGATATCGATTGGTGAGCCTTATGAAAACCATGACACTTCGTCCGCACCACATATTTTGCATGCGGTTCTTGCAGGTCGAATTCCCGGAACGGAAAGGGGAATTCCAGGAGGCCGAGCAAAGGATAAGGGATGCCGTCCGACCGGAGAGTGGAACCCTGATTCATGTTGCCCAGGGCATCGACCGGCTCTGCCGCACCTGTCCCCATTGCCGGGGCGACCGCTGCGAACATCCCCAGGGAAACGAGGAGGCCGTCAGGAAATGGGACGCCCTTATCCTGAAAGGGCTAGGAATATCCTACGGCGATGCGATGACATCGCGACAGTGGGGCGTGCTGATCGGGGAGAAGGCGCCCCTGGAATTCTGTCTCACCCGGTGTCCGTCCGGATCGAGGTGTGCCGTATCGCGAAAAGAGACGCCGGGAGGGCATGAGGGGCCGGGGTCGTAATGGTCCGGGTGGTACGGTTGGGCGACTATTCCTCCTCGCGGATAAGATGCCTCCTGTAGAAGGCGAGCTCGGCAATAGAGGCCTCCACGTCATAATAGGCGTCATGACGCAAGGCTGAGCCGGGAGAGGCCGCCTCGGGGAAATAGGCGCGTATCATCTCCTGGTTCTCCTTTTGAAATTCCGCGTCCCGATGGAGTCGCTTCCATTCCAGCTTGAAGGCGGTCACGTCGAGCTGACGGTAATGGAGGCGGCTCAGAAAATGGGGGAGGAAACGGCGAACGAACCACCAGTCCGCGTGGATACTGTTTCCCGCCAGCATCGGTTGGTCGTGCCTGCGACCGGTTCGCGGCCGTTCCACGGCATCCACGTAGGCGGAGAGCCTATCGTCCGCTTCCGCCACATCCACCGCGTCAGGTGATCGGCAGACCTTCAGGAGGCCCGGCAGATTCCGCTCGACCCAGGCGCTCACCACGGCCCCCTGAGGCAGCCGGATTGCAAGGCGCACGTCCTGCTCCTTCGGCACTACCCGTCGAAGCGACGTGTCCGTGATGACGGCGGCGACTTGCAGAAGTACCGCGGCTTCAAGCTCGATCTGAGAGTACTCCGTATCAAACCAGACATAGATGCTGTCTTTCATCGCATACCTTCCGGCTCGTGACGCTTGCGGCTCTCCCTTTGCGAAACGCGGGTACGATCAATCCCCGCCATGCCGCGCGGGCTGTCCCTGCGTCTTCTTCATGGAGAGGGATATCCTCTTCCTCTTCACGTCCACGTCGAGGACCGTCACCATGACCTTTTCATGCACCTTCACCACATCCGCGGGATTTTTCACGTATCTGTCGGCCAGTTGGCTTATATGGACGAGCCCGTCCTGGTGGACGCCGATGTCGACGAATGCGCCGAACCCGGTGATATTGGTGACAATCCCGGCAAGCTGCATGCCCGGCCTCACGTCCTCGATTTTCTCCACTCCTTCGGCGAAGGTCATGGCCTCGAAGCTGTCGCGCGGGTCCCTTCCGGGCTTTGCCAGCTCGGAAAGGATATCCTTCAATGTGGGCAGGCCCGTTCGTTCCGTCACGTACGCCTGGGGATCGATGCGGTCCCGCAGGCGCGCATCCCTGATCAGCTCGGAAACGGAAGCGTTGAGGTCCCGTGCCATGCCCTCTACCACATGGTAGCTTTCCGGATGGACGGCCGTCTGGTCAAGGGGGTTTTCCCCATCCCTGATCCGCAGGAAGCCTGCTGCCTGCTCAAAGGCCCTGGGACCCAGCTTCGGCACTTTCTTGAGGTCTCCCCTTCCCCTGAAAGGCCCGTGCTCGTTCCTGTAGGCCACAATATTTCCGACGAGCTGAGGCCCCAGACCGGAGACGTAGGTGAGAAGCTCCTTACTCGCCGTATTGACCTCCACGCCGACCCAGTTCACGCAGCTCCCGACGGTGTCGTCGAGGCCCGTTTTCAGCATCCTCTGGTCCACGTCGTGCTGATACTGCCCGACCCCTATCGATTTGGGATCGATCTTGACAAGCTCCGCGAGCGGGTCTATGAGGCGCCTCCCGATGGAAACGGCCCCCCGTATTGTCACATCCTGGTCGGGAAACTCCTCTCTGGCCGCAACAGAGGCCGAGTAGACCGACGCGCCGCTTTCATTCACCATGACGATCTGGATATCCCGGGGGAGGTCTAGCCGCCTGATGAAGACCTCCGTTTCCCTCCCCGCCGTTCCATTCCCGATCGCGATAGCCCGTACCGCGTATAGCCGGCAAAGCTCCGTCACCTTGTGCCCCGCCGCGGCTTCCCCCGACACATTGTGGGGATAGATGGTCTCGGTGTGGAGAAGCTTTCCCTGCCCGTCGAGGCAGACGACCTTGCACCCCGTCCGGAATCCGGGGTCGATGGCCATGACGCTCTTCTGGCCGAGGGGAGGCGCGAGGAGAAGCTGCCTCAGGTTCTCGTTGAAGAGTCTGATCGCCTCCTGGTCCGCCCTTTTCTTGGTCTCCAGTCTCATCTCCGTCTCCATCGAAGGCGCAAGCAGCCTTTTGTATGCGTCATGAAGGGCCGGTTTCACCTGCTGTGACGCCTCATTATCCCCTTTCAGGACCAGACCTTCCAGGAGGGTAAGACCCTCGTCGTCCGGCGGCCTCACATGGAGGATGAGGACGCCTTCGCCCTCCCCCCGCCTCATGGCCAGAACGCGATGGGAAGGCGCCTTCGCGGCCCGTTCGGTCCAGTCGAAATAGTCGCTGAACTTCGCGCCTTCCTCTTCCTTGCCCGCGGCCACCCGCGACCGGAACTCCCCTTTTTCGGCGAAGAACATCCGCATCCGTGCCCTTACCCGTTCATCCTCGTTGATCCATTCGGCAATGATGTCGCGCGCCCCTAAAAGGGCCTCTTCCACCGAGGCAACGCCCTTCTCCGTATCCAGGAAGAGGGCCGCTTCCTTCCCGACATCGAATCCTTCCTGGGAAAAAATCCGCTCGGCCAGGGGCTCCAGTCCCTTTTCCCTGGCGACGGCCGCCCTAGTGCGCCTCTTGGGTCTATAGGGGAGATAAAGGTCTTCGAGTATCGACTGTGTCTCCGCGCCGACGATCCTCCCCTTAAGCTCATCGGTCAGGTTCCCGCTCTCCTCCAGGCTCTTCAGGATGCTCTCGCGCCGTTTGTCGAGTTCTCTCATGGCCTCGAGGGAGTCACGGATGGCCGCGACCGCCACTTCGTCGAGAGACCCTGTCGCCTCCTTTCTATACCGCGCGATGAAGGGTATCGTCGCCCCTCCGTCAAGGAGGGCCGCGGCTGCCCTCACCTGACCGATCAACAGGTGGAGGTTTTCGGCGATCCTGGAAAAGTGCCGCTCGTCTGTCAACCTCTCCCCCTTGCTTCCCGTCTCATCCGCATTTCCCATGGTCGATGCGATAATTGAACGGTAGAAACGCTCCCTTGTCAAGGGTTTTCAATGCGTTCCGAAGGCGTTGACATGCCTTCCCTTCCACCGTAAACCTGGTTGCTTATCTTCGCCACCACCCACGCCTTCGGCGCGGGTAACACCCGGAGGGTACCAGGCGGCGGTCACCTGCGGCCGCCGTTCCGGGGACATGAGCACCATGGAATCGATGAACCACCTTTTTCCGAGCAACGACATCATCATCGCGGCCGCGCGCCGGGCGTCGCATCCCTGCCATACCTGGAAATGCCCTCAAGGCATCCTTATAATTATGATTATCAAGGAGATAACATGATGACCCACGACGCATGGCCCGCCCTTCCGTACGAGGCGTGGATGCCCACGAAGAAGACGCTCCACCTGTGCAGCCAGATGATCGGCAAAGCGAGGCTGGCGCTCGCGCCACCCCAGCCGGAGTGGCTCAACACCTGCCTGTATCTGGACGGCCGGGGATTCACCACCGCTGCGATGCCGCACGGCACGGACATTGTATCGATGGGTATCGACGTATATGGCAGCGCCATCTGGATCCGCGTGAGCGACGGCCGCGAAGCGACCGTATCGCTCGGCGCCCACCGCTGCGTCGCCGACATCTGGTCGGATTTCCGGGACGCCCTCGCCGGTCTGGACCTCCACCTCGATATCTGGGAGAAGCCCCAGGAGGTCCCCGACACCACACCATTCTCGGAGAACAGACACGACTGCACGATGGTCGCCGGGGACGCGCAGCGCTTCTTAAGGGTTCTCGCCTCGGTCGACTCGGTCTTCGAGGAGTTCCGCTCGCGGTTCTTCGGCCGCAGCGGCGTGCAGTTCTGGTGGGGCGGCTGCGACTTCGCCTTACTGCTGTTCACGGGAAAGCATGAAAAGGCGCCGGGCGACCAGGGCTACATCATGCGCTACGACCTCGATGCCGAACACATGAACGCCGGCTTCTGGCCCGGCGACGACAGCGCCCCATATCCCGGTTTTTACGGCTACCTCGTCCCACGGCCGGATGGGTGCGAGAGCGCCCCGATCGCGCCCGAGCAGGCGGGGTGGGTCGAGGCGATGGGTGAGTGGGTGATGCCTTACGAGGCCGTTCGCACAAGCCGCGATCCCCGTCAGGCGATCCTCGCCTTCCTCGATGGCGTGTACGGTGTCGCGACCACCCTCGGCGGATGGGATGCGGAGGCGTTCACCTACAAGAAACCCGTGCCCCCGCCGCGTAAATAGAGACGGTTCGCCTAATGCGGCGGAAAAGGTAAACTTCATCCCATGATAAGGGCAAGCCCTAAGGAGAAACCGATGTCGACATGTATTCACATGAAGAGCGTTCCGGTGCCCGAGCCCAAGGCAGCCACCGGGGGATGCGAGGAGTGCCTGAAGATCGGCCAGTCGTGGGTGCACCTGCGCAAGTGCCTCGTGTGCGGTCACGTGGGCTGCTGCGACTCGTCAATCGGCAAGCACGCGACCGGGCACTACCGGAAGACCGGCCACGAAGTGATCAGGTCGGTGGAGCCGGGCGAGGACTGGCGCTACTGCTACGTGGACGCAACGACGGCCTGAAGTCCCTCCGCGGCAAGATGCAGACCCCGCGGCGGATTCGGCCGAGGCGATTCTCGCGCCTCGGCCGCCAGCCGTGGCGACCCTCTCACTTCCTATCCCGATTCGCAACCATCCTGCCCCATCCCTGGCAGCACGGCACCTTCCGTGGACACGCATCACCAAGGCAACTGAAACCGGTGGAGGCGGCCGGGTTACACCAAAGGGATGAAGAAAGGTTGCACGCAGCGGAGCAAGAGGTGACCTTTCCGATTAAGCCGAAGAGGGCCATACAAAATAACTCTTGCCTCTAAGGTACGGCGGGGGTATAACATTGATTGGCCAGTAAGCCTATTATATTATAGGTAATTTATTGGGGAAGGCGGAGGTCAACCGGACTTGACAACCGGTGCAGTTACCACAATATTCTCTTTGAGCAACAGATAGGAGGTGACAGGATGGGAGGCCGGCAGGAAATACAGTCCCTCATCGATCAGTATGGTCAGCGAAGCGGGTATCAGGCGCTTCATTGGAAGGGGAGCCTTTCGGACTACCTCGCGATCATCGAGGAGACGCCCCATGTCTTGAACGACGCGTTCCAAAGGATATACCGTCTGATAACATCGTATGGAACCGAGGAGTACTGGGAAAACAAGGAAAAAATGACCCGCTACCACTTCTTTTCAGACCCTGGGAATGAAGGAAGGGATGCGGTTTTCGGATTGGAACGGTCCCTCATGCACCTGGTCAACATCTTCAAGTCGGCTTCGCACCACTATGGGACGGAGAGACGGATCCTCCTCCTCCACGGTCCTGTCGGGTCGGCGAAGAGCACGATCGTGCGCCTTTTGAAAAAAGGGTTGGAGAAGTTTTCTTCAACACCCGAAGGGGCCCTCTACACGTTTTCCTGGCATATCGAGGACGCCGAGCGCGGTCAGGTGGTGGAACCGTGCCCCATGCATGAAGAGCCCCTTCACCTCATGCCGAAACCCCTTCGGGTAGATTTCCTTAACCGTATAGGGGTCCTGTCGAACGGGAGCGCCAACAACCTGGCCGAGGGGGAGCTCTGCCCCACGTGCCGCTTCTACTACAGGAACCTCATGCAGAAATACCAGGGCGATCTGGGCAAGGTGCTCGACCATGTGAGGGTGCACCGCCTTGTCCTCTCCGAACAGGACAGGATCGGCATAGGGACCTTTCAGCCGAAGGATGAAAAAAACCAGGATTCGACGGAGCTGACAGGGGATATCAACTACCGGAAGATCGCGCTCTACGGTTCCGACTCGGACCCGCGGGCCTTCAACTTCGATGGCGAGTTCAATGTATCGAACCGGGGTCTGGTTGAATTCGTTGAAGTCCTCAAGCTGGACGTGGCCTCCTCTACGATCTCCTCTCCGCCTCTCAGGAGCACCTTATCAAACCGAAGAAGTTTCCCCAGTGCCGGATCGATGAGGTGATCATCGGCCACACGAACGAGCCGGAGTACAGGAGGCTCCAGAACAACGAGTTCATGGAGGCCCTTCGCGACCGGACGGTCAAGATCGACATCCCTTACATTACCCGGCTCTCGGACGAGATAAAGATCTACGAAAAGGACTATGGCCCGAAGCATGTGCACGGAAAGCATATTGCCCCCCATACGGTCGAGATGGCGGCCATGTGGGCGGTGTTGACGAGGCTCAGGGAGCCGAAAAAGGCGAACCTCACGCTCCTCCAGAAACTCAAGCTCTACAATGGCAGGACCCTGCCCGGTTTTACCGAGGAGAATGTGAAGGAGCTGAAAGGCGACGCGGACAGGGAGGGTATGGAGGGCATATCCCCCCGTTACATCCAGGACAAGATATCGAACGCCCTCGTCCTGGAGGATACGGGCGAATGCGTCAATCCCTTCATGGTGATGAACGAACTGGAGGGAGGACTGGACAATCACAGCCTCATTACCTCCGAGGAGCAGAAAAGGAAATACCGCGAGCTGATGACGGTCGTCAAGGACGAGTACGCCGAGATCACGAAAAACGAGGTCCAGCGGGCCATCTCGGCGGACGAAGACGCGATCAAGAAGCTCTGCTCGAACTATATGGACAATGTGAAGGCCTATACACAGAAAGAGAAGGTGAAGAACAAGTACACGGGGGAACTTGAGGAGCCGAATGAAAAACTGATGCGGTCCATCGAGGAGAAGATCGAGATCCCGGAGAGCAGGAAGGACGATTTCCGCCGGGAGATCATGAACTATATCGGGGCCCTCGCCATCGACGGGAAGGTCTTCGACTACACCGCGAACGAACGGCTCCACCGGGCCCTCGAACTCAAGCTCTTCGAAGATCAGAAGGATACGATAAAGCTCACGAGCCTTGTCTCGAACGTGGTCGACAAGGAGACGCAGGAAAAGATCGACGTGGTGAAATCGAGGCTCATCAAGAACTACGGTTATTGCGAGGTCTGCTCGACGGACGTGCTTCAGTTCGTCGCCTCCATCTTTGCGCGAGGCGACATGAAGGACACAAGCAGGCGTTAATGTTATGCAACCGACAAGGCATATAGAGCCCGACAGGTCGCGTTTCAGGAATATCGTCCGGGGGGCGGTCAAATCCGGGATCCGGAAGTATCTGTCACGGGGGGAGCTGATCGGCAAGAGCGGAAAAGACCTGATCTCCATACCCTTACCCCAGCTCCAGATTCCCCGCTTCCGGTTCGGCAGGTCCCTGCAGGGGGTGGGCCAGGGTGAGGGGGGTCCGGGGGACCCCATAGCCATCGACCCGAACGACAGCGGCGCCCAGGCCGGGGGCGATCCCGCGGAGCACATGCTGGAGGTCGAGCTGACCATCGAGGAACTCGCGGGCATCATGGCCGAGGAACTGGCCCTGCCGCGAATCGAGCCGAGGGGCAAGCGGAACATCACGGCGACCAGGGACCGGTACTCAGGTATAGCCATCAAGGGCCCCGAGGCGCTGCGCCACGTCAAGCGGACGTTCCGGCAGGCCCTGAGACGACAGTTGGCGACCGGTACCTACGAGGATAAAAACCCTTACGTATGGCCCTATAAGGAGGACAGGCGGTATCGGTCGTGGAAGCCGACGGTAGAGCCCGATTCGAATGCCGTGATCTTCTACATGATGGACGTTTCAGGATCGATGGGTGACGAGCAGAAGGAATTGGTGCGCCTCGTCTCCTTCTGGATCGATACGTGGCTCATGTCGCACTACCGAGGCGTCGAGAGGCGGTTCATCATCCACGATGCAGCCGCCCGCGAAGTGGACCGGCACGCCTTTTTTCACACGCGTGAAAGCGGGGGGACGCGCATCTCCACGGCATACGAGCTGGCCGCCCGTCTGATACATACCGCTTTCAATCCCGAGGAGTACAATATCTACACGTTCCATTTTTCCGATGGGGAAAACTTTACCGATGACAACGACAAGGCCCTAGCGGCCCTTAAAGAGGTGATTTCCCTTTGCAACCTGTCGTGCTACGGGCAGGTGGAAGGGTCGTATGGATCGGGAAGTTTCCTGGGTCTTCTCGCTGAAAAGATTCAGGGGGAGAGGAAGCTGGTCGTCGCGCGGATAAGGGACAAGGAGGCCATCTACGACGCCCTCAAGGCGTTTTTGGGTACCGGGCAATGATGGATTCTCACGGGCTCGAGACTTTCTCGATGCTGAAGTTCCCCGAGGAACTGAAGGGAATAAAATACGGGATCGAGGCGTACGCCCGCGCCTTCGGGCTCGATTTTTTTCCGGTTATCTTCGAGGTCCTCGACTATCAGCAGATGAATGAGGTGGCGGCCTACGGAGGCTTTCCCCGTCGCTACCCCCACTGGCGCTTCGGCATGCAGTACGACGAGTTGTCGAAGAGCTACCGGTTCGGCCTTTCGAAGATTTACGAAATGGTGATAAACACCGATCCCTGCTATGCCTACCTGCTTCATTGCAACGATCTGATCGACCAGAAGCTGGTCATGGCGCATGTCTTTGCCCACTGCGACTTCTTCAAGAACAACCTATACTTCGCCCACACGAACAGGAAGATGATCGACGAGATGGCAAACCATGCGACGCGCATCCAGCGTTACGTCGACCGGTACGGAAATGACGTCCTTGAGTTCTTCATCGACTGCTGCCTCTCCCTGGAGAACCTAATCGACCCGCACTACCCCTTTATGAAGCGTCACGAAGACCAGAACGAAACCGAATGGAAGGGGACGCAGTCGCAGACGGGCCAGGACCGACGCGCGCAAGACGCGGAGTGCGCCTCGTCCTTCCGTGATGCCTCGCGGGGTGCGCCGGGGATGGACGATTTCGGCGACGAGGAGGATGATCGCATCAGGCCGAAGCGCCTTGTGAGCAAAGACTATATGGACGCCTACGTCAATCCGCCCGAATTCCTGAAGGCCAGGGCCGACGAGATGAAGGCGCGGCGGCGGCAGAAGAAGCGGTTTCCCGAGAACCCCGACCCGGACGTCCTCTTGTTCCTCATCGAGAACGCCCCCCTGAAAAACTGGCAGCGGGACGTCCTTTCGATCATCCGGGAGGAGGCCTACTACTTCCTTCCCCAGGCGCAGACGAAGATCATGAATGAAGGATGGGCCACCTACTGGCACTCGCGCATAATGACGGAAAGGGTGCTCAGGGACAAGGATGTGATCGATTACGCCGACCACCATTCCGGCACACTCGCCGGAACCCCCTTTTCCCTGAATCCTTACAAGATCGGGCTGGAGCTTTTTCGGGACATAGAGGATCGCTGGAACAAGGGGCGCTTCGGCAAGGAGTATGAAGAGTGCAAGGACCTCGCGGAACGCGAGCAATGGGACCGCAAGACGGGCCTCGGCCGCGAAAAGATATTCGAAGTCCGGCGCCTCCACAACGACCTCACCTTTCTTGACACCTTTCTTACCGACGATTTTTGCAGGGCCCACAATCTCTTTGTCTACGAGAAGGATAACAGGAAACAGGCATGGGTCATCAAGAGCGTCGAATTCGCGGAAATAAAGGAGGCCCTTCTCCAGCAACTGACCAATCTCGGCCACCCCATCATCCGGGTCGAGGACGGCAACTTTCAGAACCGGGGCGAGTTGCTCCTCGTTCATGAGCACGAGGGACGGGACCTCAAGTGGGACTTTGTCAGGGAGACCCTGAATAACCTGTATCGCGTCTGGAAGCGGGGGGTCGTCGTGGAGACGAAGAGGGTCGGAAAAACGCTCCAGGCGCGTTTCGACAGCCAGGGCTACAGAGAGGCATATGTCACGAAGCAATAAGAAAGGAAGGAGACGATATGGACGAAGAGGGCCGATTTTATGAGGGGGGGGGCGCCACCCGCAGGCACAGGCCTTACCTCTCATTTATAGCTGTTGAGGCTGCGGGTGCCCGGCAAGAACAGGTGGCACGAGAGAGGGGGCGACGCGAGCCGTCAGCGCTTTTTTTGCCCCCGGTCCTTCCTTTTTATGAGGGTGAAGCTTCATCGGCTTCGCCGATGAAGGGGACGACGCGAGCCCCAATAATTGTGCTCTTGACACGACAAGGGGGATGAGGTTTACTGGAATCGGTCCGGGTGGCGCCCTTCAGGGACGAGACTTTCCGCGCTTCGCGGAAGGCGCCCGAAGAGGGGCTCCGTCACATAAGATATGACTATTCCGGCGCTCTTCTCCATAGGTTTTGTCCTCGGCCTGACAGGGGCGATGGCCCCCGGTCCCCTTTTGACCGTCACTATTGCGCAATCGGCGAGACGGGGAGGCATTATCGGTCCCCTGCTCGTCGCCGGCCACGGCATTCTCGAGCTTGTCCTGGTTCTGCTCATCGTCTTCGGTGTCGGGAGCCTCCTCCATAACAACCTCCTCTTTGCGGTCATTTCGTTTTTCGGCGGGGCGATACTGGTCTATATGGGGGCGGCGACCATGAGGGGGCTCAAGACGTATTCGCTTGATACCCAGGCGAATCCTTCGGGCAGAGAGCTTCATCCCGTGCTCTCCGGCATACTGGCCAGTATCTCGAACCCCTATTGGTTTATCTGGTGGCTCACCATAGGCATGTGGTACGTCATGTCGGCAAGGTCGCTGGGCCTTGTGGGCATCCTCGCCTTTTTCACGGGACACATATTGTCCGATCTGACATGGTACAGCTTTGTCTCCTATGGCATGCAGCTGGGCGGCAGGCGCTTTAACACGAAAAAGATAAAGGCGGTTCTTTTCGTCTGTAGCCTCTTTCTCGTTTTCTTCGGCCTCTTCTTCATGGTAAAGGGCTTTCAATTTCTATAGAAGGGGAGGCCTCCCGGACAATCCGGCCTACTGATAATCGGCAGGAAAGCTGATATAATTATGCGCGTCTTCACCAGGCGGCTCATGCGATTGGGCCGCCTCTATTTTGTTTCGGAGAGGCATTGTGTACCGGCTGCCCGATAAAGGCTTCATATATATTACGGGAAAGATCGAGTCGTTCATCTCCTTTTTCGTCTCCCGTATATCCGGAAGAAGGATCGTCTTCTTCTATGAGGGTGAGGACGAGGCACTCCTGGTCCGGGAAGAGATAGAATTCTTCTCGAAGAAGGAAGTCGGCTATTTTCCCGTGTACAGCCACAGGATCTTCGAGAAAGAGGATGAATCGCAGCGGATAAGCTTTCTCTATCACCTCGTCACGGACGCCGACTTCATAGGCCTCTTTCCCCTCGCCGCCCTCGATCATCCCCTTCTCCCGCCGGGCCTCCTCACGGAAAAGTCGCTCGAGGTGGAGTTCGGCCAGACCCTGTTCCAGGAAGACCTTGTCGACTACCTCTATTCGGCGGGTTATGAGCCATCCCCCCTTGTCAGGGGACGGGGCGAGTTTGCGAAGAGGGGGGCGATCATCGATGTCTTCCCCCCGTCCTCGGCGGAGCCCGTGAGGATCGAGTTCCTCGGCGATCAGGTCTATTCCCTCAGATTCTTCGATCCCGCGAGTCAGAGGGCGCAGGGTGAGATCGAGCGGACGATCCTTATCCCGGCCAGCCTTTCCGAAGGCAAGGGGATCACGATCATGGACTATCTTTCCGCGCATTCGGTAGTGGTTCACAAGGGCCTCGACGGCCTTTGCCGCACGATCGAAGATGCGGAAAAGGCGGCCGCTATACGGGAAAAGCTCGGTTCCCTTCTGAATATCGACATTTCAGGCATACGGGGCGAGGAAGAGGGCGACGTGCTGGAGACCACGTCGAACCAGGACCTCAGGGAGGTCTTCGAGGCGCGAAAGAGCGAAATCTTCAAGACCCTGACCGAAAAGCTGAAAGACGACTGGTCGAACTACCCCTTTGTCTATCTCTTTGCCCCCAATCATCATCAGGCTGAAAGGCTAAAGGAGATCCTAAGGAATTACGGCATCTCCCTTCCGGTCCTTTCCGGCATGACGGTTGACGGCAAGAAAAAGGAGTGGGCCATCGTGGTGGGACCCCTGCGAAGGGGGTTCAGGACGGCCAACACGATCCTCCTCACCGAGGAGGACCTCGTCGGCCCCAAGAAGAGGACCGTGAAGCACAAATGGGAGGGGGTCGACGAGTTCCTCAACTCCTTCAAGGACCTTTCCGTGGGTGAGTATATCGTTCACGTGGAGAACGGGATCGGTACCTACAGGGGTATAAAGAAGCTGAAGGTCGACGGCTGTGAAAAAGATTTTCTCCTCATCGAGTATCAGGACGAGGATAAGCTCTACGTGCCGGTAGATTCCCTGGAGCTTGTGCAGAAGTATGTGGGCGGCGAAAAATCGAGGCCGAAGATAGACAAGCTCGGCTCGGGCTACTGGAAGAACACCAAGAACAGGGTCAAAAAGTATGTCGAGGACATCGCCGCCGAGCTCATTCAGTTCTACGCCGAGCGGGAGTTGGCCAGGGGACACGCGTTCCCGCCTGATGACGAGCTTTTCAGGGAGATGGAGGAGCGCTTCGAGTATGAGGAGACCGAAGGCCAGCAGAGGGTTATCCGGGAAGTGCTCGACGACCTGATGAGCGAGCGGCCCATGGACCGTGTTGTCTGCGGCGACGTGGGTTTCGGAAAAACCGAGGTGGCAATCCGCTCGGCCTTCAAGGCGATGACGGACAGCAAGCAGGTGGCCCTCCTCGTGCCGACCACGGTTCTGGCGCAGCAGCACTACAAGACCTTCGCCGAGCGGTTCCGGGACTACCCGGTCACCGTCGAGGTGCTGAGCCGATTCAGGTCGAGGGAGGAACAGGGCCTGGTGGTGGAGCGTGTGAACAAGGGGGCCGTCGACATGGTGATAGGGACACATCGGCTCCTCCAGAAAGACGTGCAGTTCAAGGACCTCGGCCTTCTGATTGTCGACGAGGAGCACCGGTTCGGCGTGAAGCACAAGGAGCGGCTCAAGTACCTCAAGAAAGACGTCGATGTCCTAACGCTAAGCGCCACCCCTATTCCGAGGACGCTTCATATGGCGATTTCCGGCATCAAGGACCTCAGCATCATCAATACACCCCCCCTCGACCGGCTGGCCGTCAAGACGCAGGTGGTGAAGTTCAACGACGGCCTTATCAAGAAGGCGGTGACCGATGAGCTTGAGCGGGGCGGGCAGGTCTTCTTCGTCCACAACGTCATCTATAATATCGGCGTCGTCCATGAACACCTGAAGAAGATCGTTCCCGACGCGCGGATGGCGGTCGCCCATGGGAAGATGAACGGAAAGGACCTCGAGCGGATAATGCTCGATTTCATCAGGGGAAGGTATGATATTCTCCTCTCCACCAATATCATCGAATCGGGGCTCGATATCTCGAACGTCAACACGATTTTCATTAACAACGCCCACAGGTTCGGACTGGCCGATCTCTACCAGCTTCGGGGCAGGGTGGGCAGGAGCACGAAGCAGGGTTACGCCTATCTGCTGGTGCCGAAGGAAGAGACCCTTACGAGGGATTCCCTGGCGCGGCTGAAGATCCTTGAGGAGATGACCGAACTGGGATCGGGGCTGAAGGTCGCAAACTACGACCTGGAGATAAGGGGCGCCGGCAATCTGCTCGGCAAGGAGCAGTCGGGCCACATCAACCTTATCGGCTTCGAGCTCTATTGCCGGATGCTGGAAGACGCCGTAAGGGAGTTGAAGGACGACGTCGTAAGGGAGGAGGAACCGGCCACGGAGGTCAATCTTCCCTTGAATGCGTATATCCCGGATTCCTACATCGGGGACGAGACGAACAAGCTCCTGACGTACAAGCGGCTCTCAAAGATAAAGACGGTGGAGGAGCTTGCGGACATGGAAGTGGAGCTGAAGGACCGCTACGGCCCGATCCCCGGCCCGCTCGTGAACCTGCTTGAGGTCATAGGCCTCAAGATCCTGCTCACGCGGATGAAGATAAAGCGCCTCGAGTGCTCGGGAAGGCAAATAATCGTGCACGTCACCGAGCGGACGCCCCTCGACATGAAGAAGCTCCTGAGGATGGTAAAAGAGGGCAGGGAGCGGATAAAGCTACTCGCAGACGGGAGGATCGTGATCCAAAACGAACAAAAACCGGAAGATATCGTGAGCGCCACAAGAAATATGTTGCTGGAGCTTGTGACGGTATGATATAAGACAACAAAATGAGGTGACCATGAAAAAATATCTGATCTTTTTATTTCTTCTCTTGCCGCTTCTCGCATGCTCCAAGAAACAGGAGGGCAAGACAATCGTTACGATCGACGGGGACAGGATCACCGAGCAGGAATTCAACAGCGAACTGGACAAGATCCCCATGAACATGAAAATGCTCGTGGCGAGCCAGAGCGGGAAGAGAAATTTCCTCGACAGGCTGATCGTCCAGAAGCTCCTCCTTCGGGAGGCAAAAAAGGAAAACGTGGAGAAGGACAAGGAGTTCCAGGACAGGCTTGCCGAGTTCAGGGAACAGTTGATCATGCAGACCCTCCTCAGCAAGAAGGTCGGCGCCGGCTCGAAGTTCACCGACGAGGAGCTGCAGAAATACTACGACGCCCACAAGGAAGAGTTCAAGAAGGAAAGGGAGATACAGACGAGGCAGATCGTCGTCAAGACGGAGCAGGAGGCGAAAGAGCTCCAGGCGAAGATTGCGAAGGGTGAGGATTTCACGGAGCTGGCGAAAAGGTATTCCCTCGATCCGAGCGCCAGGGCGAATGGCGGTGACATAGGCTACCATCCGAAGGGAACGCTCATCCCTCAATACGAAGAGGCGGCCTTCAAGCTGACAAAGGTCGGAGAGGTGAGCCCACCGGTGAAAACACAGTTGGGCTACCACATCATACAGCTTGAAGGGGTCAAGCCGCCGGCTTATGTCTCGTTCGCCGAGGTGAAGGACTTTATCAGGCAGAAGATGACCCAGGAAAAGCAGACCGAAGTGGTCCAAAAATACGTCGAGGACCTGAAGAAAAACGCAAAGATCGTCGTAAATGAAGACCTTCTCAAAGAGGAAGGAAAACAGGGCGAAGCCCCTTCGAAGGCATCGGTTGGCGTGAAGACGGAGCCTGTGGCGAAGCCGGAGCCTGAGGCGAAGGACAAAGCGGGGGCGCAGGGGCAGGAAAACGCCCCGGCAAAGCCGGATGCGGGGGTTACGAAATGAGGCGGGCCATCCTCTCCTTGAGCGCGGCCTTCATCTTTTTGGCGCCTTTCGTTTCCCGGGCGGAGGTAACGGATAGGATTGTGGCCATCGTGAACGACGAGGTCGTCACGCTCCGCGAGGTGGAAAGGTTCGTGGCGGTTGAAAAGAAAAGCCGCTACTCTTCCATGAATGAATACACGAGGAACCTGCAGCTCAGGGAAAAGCTCGATACGTTCATTGAAGGGCTGCTTATTAACCAGCAGGCAAAGAAATTGAGAATAGAGGTGGTCGATAAGGATGTCGAGGGGACCATCGACAACATCAAGAAGCAGAATCTCATCACCGATGCCGAGCTGAGGCAGCAGTTGAAAAACGACAATATCGACTACAAGGAGTTTACGGAGGGCATAAAAAGGAACATTATCAGGAACAAGGTCCTGGCGAGGGCCGTCATGCAGGAGCTGAACCTTGATGACAAGGTCCTGAAGGCCTACTACGATGCCCATCTCTCAGAGTATATACAGGACGAGTACAGGCTGCAGCATCTCTTTATCTCATCTCAGAGAAAGAATGCAGGCGAGAGGGCGCGGATGGCGTTGAGCGCGCTGGAGCGCGGCGTGCCGTTCGACCAGGTTAGCAGGGAATTCTCGGACGAGACCACGAACGTTCAGGAAGGTGATGTCGGCTTCACGAGGAAAGACGAGCTTATCCCCGAATTGCGAGAGGCGGTCAAGCTCCTTATTCCCGGTACCTACAGCAATATCATCCACACCTCTTTCGGGTACCACATACTCAGGCTGATCGAGGCGAAGAAGGCCGATGTCGCCCCTTTCGACTCGGTGAAGGACGGGATCAGGGCAAAGCTTTTTGAGATGGAGTCGGACAAGAGGTACAAGACCTTCGTCGCCAAGCTGAAATCGTCGTCATATATCGAGGTTAAGATCTGAAAAGAATAGCGGTGACCATGGGAGACCCCGCCGGCATCGGTGGGGAACTCATTTTAAAAGCCCTCGACAGTCTTACCAGGGGAAGCATACCTGTCATTGTCGGGGACCGCTCCGTCCTGGAGTTTCTCGCACGCCACATGTTTCACGGCATGCCGTTCACAACGAGGCCCCTGGGGCAGGCATCGGCCGGCGAGGCAGAGTTTCTGGACCTGGGGCTGATCAGGCAGGAGGTCCGAATCGGTGTGAGCGATGCCGCCTGCGGCGCGGCATCGTACCACTACCTGATAGAGGCCCTGAAGCTCATCTTCTCGGGCGACGTTTCAGCGGTGGTGACCTGCCCCATCACGAAGAAATCGATCCAGTCCGCGGGGATCCCCTTCGTTGGCCACACGGAGCTTCTAGCCCACTACGCGGGCGTCACCGATTACGTGATGATGATGATGAACAGGAGACTCAAGGTCTGCCTGGCGACCATCCATGTTCCCTTGCGGGACGTTCCGGCGCTCGTGCAGCCCCGGAACGTCTTTATGTGCATAGTCCTCACCGCCCGGGCGCTCAAGCATGATTTCGGCATCGTGTCGCCTTACATCAAGGTATGCGGACTCAATCCCCATGCCGGCGAGCAGGGCGTGATGGGGGACGAAGAGGACGGAATAGTCGACGCCATCGACCGGGCGCGGGCATCGGGCGTACACGTTGACGGACCGTATCCGGCGGATTCCCTGTTTCACGAGCCGGACTGCGACGCCTACATCGCCATGTATCACGACCAGGGACTTATCCCCGTCAAGACCCTCGACTTTGAGAGGACGGTCAATATCACCCTCGGCCTCCCTTTCGTCAGGACGTCCGTCGGACATGGTACGGGTCTCGACATAGCCGGGTTGGGCAAGGCGGACCCGACAAGTCTGATCGAGGCTTACAGGGCGGCCGAATCGATTGTCGCCATGAGGTCGCGAGCAGCCGGTGGCGAGAGACGCAAGGAATAGACGCTACGCCGCCTGGGATTGGGGGTTGAGATGCCCCGCCGGGGCCGCAGGAACGCGTTGGCCTCCTCCACGGATTGGAATGCAACTCGGTATGAACCGACCGGAAGACCTGCTGAGCGACATATTTCAGCACGCCATCGAGGCCGTTGACCCTTACCGGGCGGTTGCCCGCCACAGGGACCGCCTCATCTCCATCTATGAAAAGGGCCATTACAGGAGGCTTTTTGTCCTTGCCTTCGGCAAGGCGGTCTCCCCCATGCTGCGGGCGATTACCGACACGATGGGGGAGGTCGTAACGGGCGGGATCGCCATCACGAAGCATCGCTACCCGGTTGAACCGGGCAAGGCCCGTACAGTCAGCATATATGAGGCAGGGCACCCTTTGCCGGACGAATTCGGTCTGAGGGCCACCATGGGGGCCGTCGGCGCCATGAGGACCTTCGACGATGCGACCCTTCTCGTCTGCCTGATCTCGGGCGGTGGGTCGGCCCTCCTCGTCGCGCCCTATCCGGGCATTTCCCTGAAAGAGAAACAGGAGACCACCGACCTTCTGCTCAGGGCCGGAGCGGATATCCATGAGCTGAATGCCGTGAGGAAGCACGCGTCCATGGTAAAGGGGGGAAGACTCGCCGAAATCGCCTTTCCCGCGACAATCGAATCGCTGATCCTCTCCGATGTGATCGGAGATCGCCTCGACGTGATCGCCTCCGGACCGACCGCCCCTGACAGCACCACCTATGCCGATGCAATGGCCGTGATTGAAAAATTCGGCCTTACCGGGAAAATACCCCGCACCCTCTCACGCCTCCTTGCGGAAGGCGCAAAGGGACGCATCCCCGAAACGCCCAAACTTGGCAACCCTGCGTTCCAGAGGGTCGGGAACACGATCATAGGGAGCAACAAGGGCGCCGTCGAGGCAGCCAGGCTTAGGGCCCTCCAGCTTGGGCTCGATGTGACGGTCCTCGGAGCGGAGGTCCGTGGAGAGGCAAGGGATGTGGGCCGCTGGCTTGCAGGAAAGGCCGCTCGGGCCGGTGCGATGCGCGACGGGCCGTCAGGAGCCGGCAAAGCTGTCTGCCTGATCTCTGGGGGAGAGACGACGGTGACGGTGAAAGGCCGTGGGCTCGGGGGGCGCAATATGGAGCTTGCCCTCGCCTTTGCCCTTGAGGTAGAGGGAAGGGAGGGCGTGACGCTTCTCTCCGCGGGGACGGACGGCACGGATGGGCCCACGGATGCCGCGGGCGCCATCGTCGATGGCCATATTGTCGAACGGGCGCGTCCGGCCGGCATCGACGCAAGGGAATACCTCGCCCGGAACGACTCGTACACCTTTTTCGCGAGGACCGGCGGTCTTTTCATCACCGGCCCCACGAATACGAACGTGATGGACCTCCAGATAATACTCGTGATGTGACCGGCGCGCGGGCGCGCGGTGGAATAATCTGATAAAGAGAGCGGGCAGGAGTCACCGCCGACCCCTGCCCATTGCTCGAAAATCGACCAGAGTGCAGGTTTCTTACCGGGGCTTGATGAACCCGGAGAAACCGGTTAGAAATTATACGAAACGGTAACGCCTCCCTGCCACAGGTTCTTCAGATAACCGTCCGGATTGTAAGAATTACCGGCAATCCTTTTCTGGGCATCGTCCGAGAGCGGAAACCAGTAGGCGAGCATAGGCTGAACGACCACCTGCTTGGTAACGGGTATCGTGAGCCCCGCCTTCAGCATGCCGTCATGAAAGGCGCTGTATTTGGAGCCCGTGTAGGCTCCCGTCGCTGCCTGGTACGTATCCCAGAAATTTCCCGTGCCTATCTCATACCCCGCGGATGCGCCGAGATCGAGCGTCACCTCCTTGTAAATCTTATAGGAATGGCCGACGGAAAGGTTCATATACCAGCCCGGGTATGCCATGATGTCCCTGTAGATCGCCAGGGTTGGTTTGAGGTAGCAGTCATAGCTTACGCTCCCGAAAAGCTCCTGCGTCTCATTGGCGTACCTGAGCCCGTAGTAGATCCATCCGCCCGTGAAACCCCACTTGCCAGCCGTATAGGTATAGCTCAGCGTCAGGTCCGTCTCGTTGAAGCTGGAGTGTCCCCGCGAGTCCGGTATAAAGTTCTGCGTCGCTTTTTCGTTGGTGTCGATGTTGCCCCAGAAACTCGCCGAGAACCCTTGATACGAGGCGCTTAAGGAAGGCTGGATGACGGCGCTGTCCTTACCCAGCTGGTATCCACGAAACATGTACTGGTTGAGAAGGCTGACCGAAGCGGTCCCCGTCACGGCCGGCGCAGCGGGGGCAGCCGCCGCCGCGGGGGTTGCCGCCGTTGTCGGGGCCGGTCCGGTGACCGCTCCGCCCGGCGCTGTCGTCGGGGCCGGCCCCGTTACCGCTCCGCCCGGCGGCGTTGCTGGAGACGGCCCGGTTACCGCTCCGGGCTGTTGCGCCTCCTGAGCCCTGAGCACGCCTGTCGCGCAAACTATCATAAAAAGCACTGCCAAAACGACTATTCTTGCTGCTTTCACTGGACACCTCCTTAGAATTGAAGATTACCCCACCCTATGTGGACGGTATCGCTCCGTACCATCCGCGAAGTGACTCCTATCTGCTTTTCATACCAGTACCTCCCGGTTCAATAGAAATAGTGAGGAACAAAAAAGTCTTTTGATGCCGCCCCTTGCGCCTTCTCCTCCCCTGAACGGCCCATCACTGTATATCAATAATCGTGCCGCGCCGGGAAAGGCGGTCAAACCGGTTCGTGGTGAAGGAAAAACGATAGTAATTTTAGTTAATTGTGCTTGTCTGCGGGGTCGGCGCAAGGGAGGCGGGCCACGTGATGCGAGCCGTTGAGGGCCACGAAAACGTAGGACCGGCCGGCTGATCCTTCGCAAAGGTAATGCCTGGGATTTTCCGGGCTTAAGGAGAGGCGCATCGTACCTTTGGTCGGTAATCAACCTCTTCTCCGTGCCCGTTCGGAGGTGTGCGCGCTACGTGGTGCGGGCACGCACCACGGTATGCGCTAGTACTGATCGAAGTCCTCCATCTCGTCACCCGCCCGGGAGACCTTCCTCTGCTCCAGGTTGACCATCCACGACGCGATGCCGGTCTGCCTGATAGGCAGGGGCAGGCGGGCCAACATCGACGAATAGCTGTAAAACTCCTGGTACATCGCCTTGACGTGCGTCTCGAGTTTTGTTGCCGAGCAGTAGCTCGGCCTGATGTGGCAACGAATACCGGGCCATCTGCCTATATCATCGGCATCAATGATCCTGTCTTCCGCCATCATGCGGTCATACAGGGGGGTGCCCTTGTGCGGGGTGAGTATGTTGAAGTACGCAGCCGGCACCCTTTCGCTTCTGAGAAAGGCAAGGGTGGATGCGAAAATATCCTCCTTTTCCGTGTCCCACCCGAAGATGAAATTCAAGGAATAACTTATGTTCCTTTTCCGCATGTTCTCCAGGATCTCCCTGTACTCTTTCACCTTGTTCCTTGTCTTTCCCAATCCCGCAAGCGTCTCCTGATCGATGCTCTCTATGCCCAGGTTCAGGTGGAGGAGGCCGCTTCTCGCGGCCAGATTCATCAACTTCTGGTCCTTGCAGATATAGGCAGGCCATAGGGCCGACCAGCGCACCTTCAGGGGTACGAGGCCCTCCATAAGCTCCATCGTATGGGACGGCCGTCCCGCGAAATTGCTGTCGGCGAAGAAGACATAACGCGCCCGGCTCTTTTGGATCTCGGCAAGCACGTCGTTTACGGGCCGGTGCCGGTAGCGATGACCAAGGTGAAGGCGCTCGGAGCAGAACTCGCATTCAAAGGGGCATCCACGCGAGGCCTGAACGGAATAGGTCTTGACGAGCGCGAACCGTGACAGGTCGAGAAGATCGTAACGGGGCATGGGCAGGCCGCCGAGGTCTTCCACGTGAGATGCCCGGTAGGACCTCTTGAGGCGCCCGTTGGCGAAGTCATGGAGCATGGACGGCCATATGACCTCCCCCTCGCCGATCCCCACCGCATCGCAATGTTCCGCCGATTCATCGGGATAAAAGTACGTGTGGGGACCGCCCATGATGACAGGTACCCCTCGCCGCCTGAATGCATCCCCGATCTCATAGGCCCTAAGGGAGTTGATGGTCCACGTCGTAATGGCGACGAGATCAACCCTGGCGTCAAAATCAATGTCGGTGAGTTGTTCGTCAACGAGAGTAATCTCCCACCCGGAAGGGGTCAGGGCCGCGAGATAGGGGAGGGTAAGACCGATCAACCGCCGCTTCTTTATCTTGAAGGGCGACCGCTCGAGCCTTGACCGGTAGTGGGACGGCTGGATAATGAAAAGCTTCAATCCTCAACCTCCTGAACAATCTTCGGGTTCCGAGCCTGTTTCCGATGCACCCCCCCTTAGAAAAAGCAGGGGCGATCGAGTTCCCTTTCTACGATGGTGTTATGATGGCGGGAGCTGTCACGTACGTCGCGGTGCGAAAGGCCACTTCGGCGGAACGCAAAGGCCCCCTGAAGTTCTCCCTTATTCGTAAACCCTTTTAGGATAAGGGTTGTCCATGCTTTTGTCAACGATTAGGGCATTCGCTAGCCCCCTCCACGCGGCCCGCGAGCGCACTTCCCCGGCCTTCCCCCCAGCGGATTTCCACCGAGGCTCAGCGGCCCCCTCCCACGGAGAGTCCCCTCGCGCATTCATAGATCCTTTCGGTTAACCCTATGGGCGATCTGACCATTCTGAAGGCGCGCCTCTTGCCGTTCTTCCCCGTGACGGTAATTTTGCCGAAGTCGAGAAACCTGCCCAGGGAGGGCTGGTAGACATGAACGCTCTCTATGTCTTCGAGGGGGAAGTCGTACGACCGTTGCCAGGGAAAGCCGATTCTTACGAGGAGCCGCCCTCTCGTCAAGACGATTTCCGAGCGCTCCAAGCTTATTGAAGAGAAGATTCCCCATATTGTCGCAAGGGCGAGCAGTATGACCGCTGTCACCCCCTTCCGCCCGATGGAAAGCCCCGCGAAAATCATCAGGGTGGCGGGACCTGCGAGCATAACAGGGTGGAGTCTCTCGCGATGGACTATCGTTTCGCCGTTCCGGGTATTTTCTTTTCCCTTTCCCATCTGTCCGGTTTGCATCGGATTTCGCCGCATCCATGCTACCAGATAAGGACTCTACTGTCAATTCACGGGCCGTGTGCGGGTCGGGACGGCCTGCCCATCGTCTTCGTCATGGGTCGGTTCCGGACTTGCGCTCCATGCGTGGCCCTGCACAAGGGATAGATAGATTGAAAAAAAATCCCTTGACCAAAACTGCGTCACCGGATAGAATTGATCCGTCGCGGCTAGTACAGACTATACGGGAAAACACATGCAAAACACACAGACCGTCACGAAGCCGTGGTACCGGCTATGCTCACGATGCAAAAAAAAGACCTTCGCCGACCTCCTCGACAGCGAGGGGATGTGCGACTACTGCCGGGAGGTGAAGTCGATGAAGGCCTCCATCAGTAGAAGCGATAAGGGCAAGAAGGGAAAGAAGTGATACCGGGTCACCCCCTCCTTCTTGCCTCATAGCCCCTTTCCCTGATCTCCTCAATGATCTCTTCGAGGTGACCCGGCCTGCGTGTCTCCACGGTGAAGATCACCCTCGTTTTGCCTATCGGGAGGTCCGCCTGAAGCCGGTCATGCACGACGTTGAGGATATTCCCGCCGTGGGCGGCGATGATGCCCACCAATACCTGCAAACTGCCCGGTACGTCGTCTGTCAGGACCTCGAAGACGACAATCCTGCCCGACGTCAGAAGGCCCTTATAGATCATCCTGTCGATAAGGGTGGGATCTATGTTGCCGCCGCTCGCGATCAGAAGAACCCGCTTTCCTTTCACGCGTTCTCCATGCTCCATGAGGGCCGCGAGCGGCACCGCGCCCGCGCCCTCCACCACGACCTTGCTTCGCTCCATGAGAAGTAGGATGGCCATGGCGATCGCATCCTCCCTGACCGTGAGTATCTCGTCCACGTATTTTTTCATGAGGGGGAACGTCTTCTCGCCGACCCGGCCGACAGCTATGCCGTCTGCTATCGTATGAAGGGGCGCCGCGCTGACGGGACCGCCCTTTCTGAGCGAGAGGAAGGCCGATGGGGCCGCATCCGCCTGCACCCCGATCACCCGGACGCGGGGAAGGGTTTCCTTTACGGCGACGGCGCATCCCGCGATTAGCCCTCCTCCGCCCACAGGGACGAGCACGGCATCGATGCGGTCGAGTTCATGGACAATTTCCAGGCAGAGCGTACCCTGGCCCGCTATGACCTCGTCGTCGTCGTACGCGTGAATGAACGTGTAATCCGTGAGGGAGAGGGCGTAGTCCAGGGCTTCCTGAAAACTCTCCCCGTAAAGAACCACCTCCGCGCCATAGCCCCTCGTCGCCTCTTCCTTCACGATGGAGACGGTTTTCGGCATGACGATCAGGGACTGCATCCCGAGGCTGCGCGCCGCGAAGGCAACGGCCTGGCCGTGGTTCCCCATGGACGCCGCCACCACCTTTCCCCTTGCCATGCGCGTCATCTTGCTGAACGCGCCTCTCACCTTGAATGAGCCCGTCTTCTGGAGGTTTTCCGCCTTGATGGAGACATCGGCGCCGGTGATGCGAGACAAAGAGCTGGAATGAAAAAGGGGCGTCCTGTGGATGAAGGGCCCGACGAGCGTCCGGGCCGTCTCTATATCCCGGAGCGTCACCATCAGTACAGGAACATCGGCTTACCGAGCATGTTCCGTACCTTTGGTCGATAATTGTCCGAGTCATAGAGGGCCGTCACATCGACCCGCTTCTTCGCGGCCGTCACCAGCTCCAGGGGAACGGTCGTGTAAATCCCCTGCTGGAGGGCGACCATGCGGCCCGTATGACCGAGGGCGATCTGGTTGAGGGCCAGGTTCCCGTAGGAGACCGCAACCATGTGGTCGAGCGAATCGGGCGCGCCGGACCGCATGATGTAGGCGAGTTGCTGGTAGATGATATTGATGCCCGTCCGCTTTTTTATCTCACTTGCCACGGCCGAGCCGATCCCCCCCAATTTCTTGTGGCCGTAAGCGTCCGCCTCGCCACTTTCCTGAATCGCGCCCCCCTTGAAGTAGGCACCTTCCGAAATTGTGAGCATGGCATAATGGGAAGGGTTATGCCCGTGGTCTTCTGTCAGAAAATGGGCGAGCCTGTCGATATCGAAGGGGACTTCCGATATGACCGCGCGGTCGACGTCGGCGAGATACGCCGCGAAGAGCGATGTCTCTCCCGAATTCCTCCCGAAAAGCTCCACCACGCCGATGCGCTCGTGGGAGCCTACCGTTGTGCGGAGGGCATGTATGGCATCAACCGAACGGCTCACCGCAGTGGAAAAGCCGATGCAGAAATCCGTTCCGAAGACATCGTTGTCCATGGTCTTGGGGATTGCCACCACCTGGAATCCCTCGTGGTGCAGGCGGCTCGCGAAACTGAGCGTATCGTCTCCCCCTATGGGTATGATGGCCTCCATATCGAGCGCATCGAGCACCCTGAGAATGTGGCGCGTACAGTCGACCGTGCCCTTGCCCGTCACCTCCTTGTCCTCCTGCCTGACGAAGACGGGCACCTGGTCCGGGGCCACGTTGCTCGGATTCGTGCGGGATGTGTGGAGAACGGTGCCGCCCGTGCGGTCTATGGTGCGCACCTGCTCTATCGTCAGGTTCATGGTGTACCGGGAGATCGTGGCGGGGTCGTCAGGGTTGATGGCAAGAAGACCGAGCCACCCGGTCCGGATTCCCACGACGTGGATGCCCTGGCCGCTCGCCTGTGAGACCACTGCCTTAATGGCCACGTTGAGACCTGGAACGTCGCCGCCGCCCGTCAGAATGCCTATCCTTCGCTTTTCAGCCACCCGTACCTCCGATGTCTATCTTTTTATACACCCTCGGCCGCGCCTCCGGCCTTGCTATAAATTATGATGAGGGTTGTTTTTTGTCAAGCCTTTAGGGCTCGTCAGAAAATAAATGGGTCATCTGGCTCGTCTTTTTGTCCGCCCGCTTCGTTGCGAAAAGGTCATGTACATCCAGTACATTTGGCCTTTCCGCGTCTCGCCGATCGGCCAAAAATCCTTCGCCATCTGACTCATTTATTTCCTTCCGAGCCCTTAGCTCAGTCTCATACGGCGAGACTTTGTGTCTCGCCGTATGAGACTTTGTGACAAGACTACGGGGGTGTCGCTCTCGGGCGCCCCTCATTTTCGCGGGGGGTCTACTCGTTCACCGCACCTCTTGCCCGCGGTCCACACCCCCGAACCCTGCGCACCTCTTCTTCATAGGCGTCGAGCACCTTTGCCTCTATCCTCCGCCTCATCTCCTGGTTCATGGCATGCGCGGTATCCCTGTAGGTGCCGTCCTTCATTTTCTTGCTCGGCATGGCGACAACGATCCTGGAGCCCATGTCGATCAGTTTGATATCCCTGACAATCAACGATTCGTCAAGAACGATGGATGCGTATGCCATCACATACACTTCCTCGGTCAAGTGGATGCGGACTTCGGTAATTTTCATGGTCACTCCCTGCCCTTTTTAATTCACCGCCAAGAAGGCCTTTCCATGGTCCGCCTATTCCGGTTCTTCCTCTTCCGGCTGCAAAGGCCCAACCTGCACAAAAACGTTCCACCTCTGTTAACCGATCAGACACCGGAGACGGACCTGCGCCGCCGTGGTCGGCGCCGGTTTTCCCCGTTTCTTTCCGGGGGTCCGGAAAGGATCCCGTCTCGCGTTGGCCCGCTCAATCGGCAATCCGCTCCCCTTGGTCATGCACGTTTCATGCCCTGCCTCGGCGGCCAACCGCCGGCGCCGCGTCGTCGCGGCGAGACAACGTCGTGAAAAGGTCAAATCCGTGGCGAATCCCCCTGGAAATTCCTCGGATGTGGAAGGCGGCATCCGGACTCGAACCAGAGACGCTTCCGTACCTCCCGGCTATGCCGCCTTAATCAAGAATCACTGAGAGAGTCGCAACGAATGTGCCATGACAGACCGTAGGGATAGCATGGAAGAAAGCCGCCCGACCGGGCTCAGTGCTGAACTGAAAATGATGTGTGAAGAATTCCGACGGGTCCGTCTCCCTCGTATCGACAGCGTGACCGCCTTCCGGGCGGCCCGTCGTCCAAAGGGCCATGGGAAATCACATGGATATGAGAGTCATATCGAAAATCACTTAAACGCCAACGGGGATGCCGAAGCAGTGCCCTCTTTCGCACCCTAGGGGAACACAGGGACCGGCGGTCCCGGTGTTCTTAGGGCTCGGAAGGAAATAAATTAGTCAGATGGCGAAGGATTTTTGGCCGATCGGCGAGGCGCGGTTTGGCCGATCGGCGAGGCGCGGAAAGGCCAAATGTACTGGATGTACATGACCTTTTCGCAACGAAGCGGGCGGACAAAAAGACGAGCCAGATGGCCCATTTATTTTCTGACGAGCCCTTAAGGAGGCCCTTCCTTTATCTCTCTCTTCTGGAGCAGGTTGTATTTTGCGAGCAGCTTCCTGATCTGCGCGCGGGTGAACCCCGTCTTTGGCGGATCCAACCTCCTCGGACCGGGTTTGAGCCCCTCTCCGAACTGCGGGTACGCCACATCCGGCCTTGGCACCGGGATCATCTTGACCTTTCCGGGGAGGGGAAGGAAAAGATAACATTCCGCCTTGAGCAGACGGCCAAGGGCTCCGGCGTCTGCGGACGCACACACCTGGAGCCCGTAGCGGCGCAGATGGGCCCGGTAGTTTTTCAGCCTGCGGCGGTAATCATCGGGGCTGAGACGAAAAGCGGCGTACTCCCCTGCGTCCCGGTCGATCTGGTCGAATCGCTTCCTGAAGCGCTCCTCTCTCCTGATCAGTTCCCAAAACCAGCCCTCTATGGGGAGATTGTCAAAGTAACTCGATTCCGCCACGACCTCTTTGGTTTGGGCCGATCCTTCTTTCTGGTCTCGCATACTCATCTCCCCCTGCCTCGATTTCGGGTCCGGCCCCTGTCAGCCTGAACCATGCCGAGAAGGAACCCCGAAGCCTCTCCTCACAGGTTTGTGTGAACGCGTCTTTTTGCCTGAGAATAGGCCCCTCTCATTCTGCCACGCCCCTCTTTTAGCCTTCCTGATGGCACAGAGTAGCGATCTCACCTCTTAGATATCCCATAGTTATGGTAGCACAACGTACAGTCCGTTATCATCCGTCGTATATCCCGAGCCATCACTAGTCTGCCTCTTCCGAAAATTGGACCGCGAAAAGACGCTGTGATGACTCGCCTGCGGCAAGCCCCCCCTCGCGGGTTATCATCCCGCCCGACCGTCCCGCGGGACGATCCGTTCTGTCTCCCGCGGGGCCTCGTCGCCGTCCTTGCGCGCGATTCCATCAAGAACGAGGGCGCTCACCTGTTCATGGCACTGCACCGGATCGTATCCCTCGCCTTTCAGAAGCCATCTTGTCACGATGTGCTCCAGGATTCCCAGCAGCAGCTGGCGTGAGAGATATATGTCGACGTCCCTTCTGACGGCCCCCTCCTGCTGTCCTTCTTCAAGTATCTGCAATACCCGGTCGCTGAACTTCCTGAGTCCCTTGTAGGTCCTCGACTTCATGAAAGCCCTGCTTGTCCGCATCTCCAGCATGAGACTTCTGGCGTAATCGGGATTCGTCTTAAAAAAGTCGAGGTAATACCACGTGAGCTTTCTTATCTTGTCTCGCGCGCCCGTTGCGCCCTGGAGGTTAAGATCGAGCTGCCGGCAAAAAACCTTCGTTCTTTCGAGAGGGATGGAGAAGAAAAGATCTTCCTTGTTCTTGAAGTATTGATAGATCGTTCCATCGGCAACACCGGCCTTCCGCGCGATCTCGCAAATACTGGCATCCTGAAAATTACTCCTGCCGAATACCTCGATGGCTGCCTGTATGATCTGCCGTCTCCTCACGGCCTTTCCGGGCATGATTACCCCTTTGTAGAATATAGTTTATCCGTACGCATGCATATCATCAGATAATTGGGTGACCGCCTCCCGAACATGAGTGAATTACGTTCATTGTTACCAACTGCCACCCCGTTTGTCAAGCAAATTCGGGCTTTGCCGATTCGTTGCCGACTATCTCGTCGTGACTCACGCCATTCGCGATCATCTTCCCTAATACCCGAGGCGCACGACAGCATCTCGCTAACACGCCCTGCTCGATCTTCCCTCATGGTTCTATCCGGCTTTTCCGGGGGCCGACTGACGAGGCCCGTAAGGGGCTAAAGTTCGAGCCAGTTTGGTTCGTCAAATCTTTCGGTGCACCGCAGGATCTTGTTCTGATAGTTCGTCACGAACTTGTCCTGGAGCCTCTGGTTCGCATGCCTGTACTCCTGACTGTTTAACATGAGTCCGATATCGACGGGATGCGTGAAGGTGAGCTCCCCTATGATCTCGCTCACCCCTCCGAGAACGACGTTCCATCCGCCGGTTACCTCCACATATTCCAGCTTTTCCAGGGCCGGTATATACTCGCTCATGATAAAGTCCGCATACTCCCTCTTTATGCCCGGCCGCAGATCGTAGTACTGGTGGAATTTCCACACGCCCTTCCGTATCACGTATTCCACGTGCTTCACCTTTCCCGCCGGCTCAAGCAGGGCCGTTCGGTATTTATAGACGTATGATTTCAACTGGAGGACGACTTCTTTGAACTCGCTGGTCGTCACGAGGCGGCAGGCCTGTCCGATATCGACTGCGCGGTGAACGCCGAAGATCTTTGGACCCGAACCGACCTCCACGTAATACGCGCCCACGGGGGCGAGCCCTATGGCTGTCATTACGGGCAGCATGGTACCCGTGACGAAGCTGCCGTAGTCACTCTCCTTTCCCGGAATAATGTTAAATGACTGGGTAAAAAGACCGGACATGGGAGACCTCCTTCCCTATCTCGCAATACGCCTTTCCCTTAGCTCTCGTTCCGTGTCATTATTCTACATCCGTCGTGTAATTGGCCGCCAGGAAATGTTTTTATATCACATCATCACCCTTCTTTGTGACCTTTTTTTATAAGAACCGTCTCGATACGGATATCTGCTTCAAGGCCCCCGCCCTTCTCGAAAGGGGGCTGCCCCATTTTTCTCCGGGCACGTCCGTCCTTGCCCGGCGCCGGGACGCGACAACGGACACGGCCCGACCCTTTCTGTCAAGGAACATCCCGGTCAAAAGATCCCTGGACGTCCGAAACCCCTTGATGTTTCGCGCGTTTGTATTATTGTCATGACGAGAAGATTGACATATAAGGTTATTTATTCTTATATTCTATGGTCTATGCTCCATTACTCGCTGACGTCACTGATGGTATTTTCAACACTCGTAAGATTCAAGAGCTTCACCCAGACGGCCGGGGTCCTGCATATGACACAGCCCGGCGTTTCCAATCACGTCGCGCAATTGGAGGCCCAAACAGGTCTCACCCTCATTAAGAGAGAGAGGGGCAAGTTCGAGATCACAAAAGAAGGGAGGGCCGTTTACCGATACGCCGAACGTATCGAGGCAATCGCGCGGGAGCTGGATGACAGATTCCTGGCGCTGAGAAGCGACGTCACCCGTTGGCTGTGCATCGGCACGACCATCAACTACGCGAAAAGCGTTATGCCCCTCATCCTCGGCGGTTTTCAGAAGAGAGTCCCGAACATCAAGATCAAGCTCGAATCAGGCCCGTCCGAAGAGATGGAGAAAGACCTGATCTCGGGAAAGAATGATGTCATCATAGTAGCCAGCCGGCATACGTCGAAAAAGGTCCACTCCTTCCCTTTCCTGAGGGAAGAGCTTGTGCTTATTACTTCCAACGACCATCCCCTCGCCCGGAAGAGGGCCGTCTCCTTGACTGATATCCGTTCTTGCCCCTTCATCATAAGGGAGGAGGGTTCCGCGACGAGGGGCGTCGTGCTCGACGCCTTTGCCGCAATGGATATCGTCCCTTCGGTGTTCATCGAGGCGAACAGCACGGACTTTATCAAGGAATGGGTGTCTCAGGGGAAGGGTGTCTCCATCATCATCGAACGGGCGATAGGCCCGGCAGAAAACCATTCTCTTACCAGGATCCCGCTTCTCGAACCCCTGTTTATGAAGGTGTCGGTCGCGTACCTGAAGTCAAGAAGATATGATCTTTCGGTTCAGGCATTTGTTGCCTACCTGAGGGAGTTCACGGTCAATCCCCTTCCGAAGGCCGTCGTCCTGGAAAAAGGGGTAGAGGGAACGCGCAAGAATTGACGGTTTCCGCCTTCTTATTCTGAAACGATCGTCGTGGAGGCTATAGTTGACCTTGTCTTCCCATCCCGGCTGTGAGATGGTATAAAATGCATGCAAGGGCGCGTAAGAGCCGAGACCCTGGAGGACCGTGTATGGAGCGCGATTACTACCTATGTCTCGAACCGGGCAAGAGATACCATTTCACCCTCCCTTCGCGATGGGTAGCAGCCCATTTTGTCGAGAGCGCACAGGTCGGGCCTTCCGCGCCCGTCGGACAGATGGCGGCGGATGCGCTCCTGAAACCGGCGGGAACGGCACCCCTCCCGGATCTCGTCGCCGGGGCGAAGAGCGTCGCCGTCATTATCGACGATGGGACCCGCCCGACGCCGGTTGCGGAGATACTCCGGGTGCTCCTCCCCCGTTTGAAGGACGCCGGAATTCCTCGGGAAAAGACCACGATTGTCGTGGCACTGGGCACGCACGCGCCCATGGAGAAGGAGGGGCTCGCGGCGCGGGTGGGAGCCGAGGTGGCGTCGGCCTACCCCATCGTTCAGCACGACGCCTGGCAGGCCGATCTCGTGCCGGTCGCGATACCGGGCGATGAGAGGGTGTTGAAGATCAACCCCGCGGTGGCGAAGGCGGATTTCAGGATATGCGTCAGCTCTATTTTGCCTCATCCCATGGCGGGCTACGGCGGGGGGCCGAAAATCATCATGCCGGGCGTGGCCAATTTCGACTTTATCAGGGACCATCACATGAGGCATACCATCCACCCCCTATCGAAGACGGGGGTCACGAAGGAGAATCCTTTCCACCACGATTGCATGATGGCCGCCAGGGCGGTCGGCGTCGATTTTTCCCTGAACTGCCTCTACGGCCGGGCCGGCGAGATCGCCGGTGTCATTGGAGGCAGCCTGGAGGCCTCCTTTTCGGCCGCCCTGGACATGTGCGCCGAAAGGCTCGGCCACAGGTTTGAAAAAAAAGTCGATATCACCATAACATCGACATACCCCCATACCCACGGGCCCCAATTTACGAAAGGCCTGAGCGCGCCCGATGCCGTGACGAAGGAGACCGGGGCGATCCTCATCGTGGCGCCCCTCGCGCGGCCCATGGCCGAGGTCTTCATCCGTTCGTTCGACGCGGTGCGGGAAAGATCCCGCAATAACGCCGCAACGTTCCTGAAGCACGCCATGGCCCAGGGTAAGACGTTCTTGCCGGACAAACCGCTCGAGTTCAATATGGCCATGTCCTGCGTGATCCTGAGGCCGGCGATCCGCACGATCCTCGTGGCGCCTCTGCTTTCGCGCGAAGGGGCCTCAGCCATGGGCATGGAGTATGCGCCGACCCTGGAAGAGGGCCTGTCCGTCCTCCAGCATGCGTATCCAGAGGCGAAGGTCGCGATTTTTCCCTCGGGGGGCTTCATTCTACCCATCGTCGAAGGGGAGCGCTAAATACCCCTCGACTCCGTTGAGGGGGAAGGCTCCACGGACCGGGGCACCCGCTTGCGGGTCGCGTGGAGGGGGCGCTGAGCCATCGGCAGCAGTTTAACTCCGTTGAGGGGGAAGGCTCCGGCGGCTTTGCTGCCGGAGGGGGCGCTGAGCCATCGGGCAGCAGTTTAACTCCGTTGAGGGGGAAGGCTCCGGCGGCTTTGCTGCAGGAGGGGGCGCTGAGCCCCGGTAATTGCCGCGCTGAGCCCCGACAATTCAACTATATCGTGGCGGGTATTTATTGCGGGGCCGTCACCGCGGGCCAGGAAACCTTAATGATCTCGTACGTCCGTTCCCCGCCGGGCGCCGAAAAGGTCACCTCGTCCCCGACCCCTTTACCCAAAAGGGCCCGACCAAGGGGGGAGCTCATCGCTATGCGACCTTTTTCTATGTCGGATTCATATGGTCCGACCACGGTATAAACGACCTCTTCATCGGTATCGAGGTTCTTCAGGGAAACCATGCCGCCAAAATCGACCACGCCGTTGGGGTTCTTTTTCACCTCGGAGATCTCGGACTGCCCGAGCATCTCTTCCAGTTCGCCGATCTTCTTCTGGAGGAACTGGTATTCTTCCTTCGCGGCATCATACTCCGCATTCTCGGAAATGTCTCCGTGCGCGCGGGCTTCCTCTATTGCCGTCAGTATCTTGGGCCGCTTCGTGTTCCTCAAATATTCGAGGTCTTTCTTCAGGGTATCGTAACCTTCACGCGTTATCGGATACTTCATCGCTTCTCCAGGAGTTCCTTAAAGGTCTTCTACAAGATACAATTTTTAATATATTTCTCGGAATTTTTCAAGCACCTTTTCCACCGCGGCCTCGCGCCGCCCGTGCCAGAGGCGCCCCCGGCCCCCAACGGGACCGCGCCGGCCAACGGTTTTCGGACTTTTGGAAGAGACGGTCACGATTGCCTGTTTTTGTAATCCCTATAACCGAACCTTCTCACGACCTCCATCTTTCCCCCATCCCTTATCACTGCGATGTCCGGGAGATTTATCCCGTTAAAGGTCGTGCTTTTCACGATGCTGTAGAGGGCCATGTCGGAGAAAACCAGCCTGTCTCCCCTCTCCAGCGGCCGATCGAACGAATAATCGCCCATCACATCCCCCGCAAGGCAGCTCGGCCCCGCGATCCTGTAGGTATATCTCTTTTCGTCCGGCCGACCTGACGTCATGATGTGCGGCCTGTACGGCATGAGCAGCACGTCGGGCGCATGCGTTTCCGCCGATGCGTCTATTATCGCGATATCCGCCTTGTTTCTCACGATATCCAGAACGGACGAGATCAAAACGCCCGCATTTAAGATGCTCGATTCACCGGGTTCGAGATATACCTGGACGTCGTACTTCTTCTTGAAATCGTTGACGAGCGTGATGAGGCGCTCCAGATCGTAATCGTCGCGCGTGATGTGGTGGCCGCCCCCGAAATTCACCCATGCGAGCCCCCTGAAGTACTCCCCGTAAAGTTTTTCGAATGATCTCAGAACCCTTTCGAGGACGTCCGAATTTTGCTCGCACATTGCGTGAAAGTGAAGCCCGTCGACCATGCTTCTGTGCCTGGGGAACCCCTCGACGAAGACGTCGTGGGGGATTCCCAGCCTCGAATACGGTCCGCAGGGGTTGTACATCTCCGTCGCGACCTCGGCATGTCCCGGATTCACCCGGAGGCCTATCCGCGCGCCGCCCTTCCTTGCCATCTTCCCGTATTTCTGAAGCTGATAAAACGAATTAAATATGATGGAGTCGGAATACGTCGCTATCCGCCCGATCTCCTCCTTTCTGTACGCGGGCGCGAACGTGTGCACCTCACCCTTGAATTCTTCGTGGCCGAGGCGGGCTTCGTTCACGCCACTCGCGCACGTTCCGTCCAGATACCTACGCATTACCGGAAAGGTGGTGAACGAGGCATACGACTTCAAGGCGTGTAATACCTTGCAGCCAGTCCGGTCTTTCACGTATCTCGTGACCTTCATGTTCTCTTCGATAAGGGTTTCGTCCACGAGGTAGACCGGGGTCCTTACGGGGCCTGCGGCGATCCTGAGAAATCTCGCGTTTGCCGCCTCGAAGCGTTCCTTCTTCGCCTTCTGGATCACACGCGTGAGGGCCTTCAGCGCGACACCGTCGAGTTCATCGAGCACCCCTCTTCTCGCATCGTCGGGTAGGGCGTGATATGCGCCGGCGGCGCCGATATCTTTTGCCAGGATCGCGAGGACCGTTCCTTTTATTTCTTTGTCACTCCGCATCAAAGGGGTCTCAGACGTTGTCGGGAAGCGCCCTGTGCTCGACTACCTGCCAGGGGAGACCGTATCTGTTCAACGCCTCCATGAACGCGTCGGGGTCTAGCTCCTCTATGTTGTATACGCCCGCCTTCCGCCAAACCCCCGTGAGCACCATCATCGCCCCGATCATGGCGGGGACGCCCGTCGTGTAGGCAATCGCCTGCGTCCCCGTCTCCCTGAACGCTTCTTCGTGGTCACACACATTGTAGATATATCGGGTAATAGCCTCCCCATCCTTTTTCCCGCTCATGATGGCGCCGATCACGGTCTTTCCCGTATATCCCGCGCCAAGAGACGCGGGCTCGGGGAGCAGGGCCTTGAGAAACTTTACCGGAACGACCTTATGCCCCTCGTAGTCAACCTCGTCTATCCGCGTCATGCCGACGTCCTTGAGCACCCTAAGATGATTGAGGTAACCCTCCGAGAAGGTCATCCAGAATCTGGCCCTGGACAGTCCCTTTATGTTCTGCGCGAGCGATTCGAGTTCTTCGTGGTAGAGGAGATAGCTTTCCCTTGCCCCCGCGACCGGGTAGTCAAAGGTGAAATGGACGCTGCCTTCTTCGATTATCGCGGGCGTCTCGACCCATTTCCCCCTTTCCCAGTGTCTCACCGCCTGTGTCACTTCCCGGATATTGATCTCGGGATTGAAGTTCGTGGCGAACGGATGGCCGTGCGACCCGGCGTTGCAGTCCAATATGTCCAGAGACCCTATCTCGTCGAAAAGGTGCTTTTGGGCATAGGCGACAAAGACGTTCGTGACGCCGGGGTCGAATCCCGAGCCGAGAACCGCCGTGATCCCCTTCCGGCGGAACCTCTCCCGGTACGCCCATTGCCAACTATACTCAAAATGCGCGACCTCCGGCGGCTCGTAATTGGCGGTATCGATGTAGTGCACCCCTGTCGTGAGGCAGGCATCCATGATATGCAGGTCCTGGTAGGGAAGGGCCAGGTTAAGGACGACGTCCGGCTGGAATCTCTCTATGAGGACGGCAAGCTCCGGCACGTTGTCGGCATCCACCCCGGCGGTCTGGACGTCCCTGCCGTATCGTCGCTTGATATCCGCCCTGATCGCCTCGCACTTCGAGGGCGTCCTGCTCGCAACCATTATTTCCGTGAAGATTTCGGGGATTTGCGCGCATTTGTGCACGGCGACGGTCGCGACGCCTCCGGCCCCGATGACCATTATTCTTCCACGGCCCTTTCCACCATCCATGAATACCCTCCCAAGCCAAAAGACTATACGCGTCTCATGATATGACCCTTCTTCGACATGCGCGGCATCCATTGACCCCTTCCGGGCGCCCCGATATCCTTATGATCCGCCCCCACCAAATTTCGATAATCGGCTGTGATCGACGCGACGCCTTCTAGGAATGCAAGAGCATGAGCATCTCCCTCGCAACCTTCGAGGCAGTGATGGAAGAAACAAAAGTCGTATCGTAATCAGGAGATAGCTCGACGATGTCCGCGCCTATGATGGTCATCCCCTTGAGGGCGAGAAGGTAGTCCATGACGCCCTGAAACAGAAGGCCCCCGGGCTCCGGCGTCGTAACCCCGGCAACCAGGGACGGATCAAAGACGTCCATGTCGAAAGTCACGTATACCGGTATGTCCCGGTCCAGGCCGGCGGCAAGCGATGCGGGTGAATCGACGGGGAGAAGCTCCTCGAATTCCCGCCTTGTCCCGGATCGTATCCCCACCTGTTGCATCCGTGATATCCCCAACTCCCTGACGCGCTTCATGACCGTGGCATGGGAGAGTCTTTGCCCCTCATATTCATCTCTCAGGTCGCAGTGGGCATCGAAATGGACGACCTGTACGTCGGTGAAACGTTTTTTCACCGCCCTCATTATGGGATAGGTGACGAGATGTTCGCCGCCGAGCACCAGGATCTTCCTGCCCTTTCCCATCGTCTCGGTCACGGCGTCCTCTATGCGTTCGAGGGAGTATGTCAGATCGCCCGGACGAAGCTCGAGATCGCCCGCGTCGTGGAACATCATCTCATCCAGGTCCTGCTTCACATAGGGGCTGTACGTTTCCAGCGTCCATGACGCCTTCCTGATGCTATCCGGGGCGAACTTTGTCCCGGCCCGAAAGGACGATGTCGCGTCCAGCGGGCAGCCCAGCATCGTGATGGCGGAATGCTCCTCATCCCCCTTTGACGCCATGTACGTGCCGGTGTTGACCCCTTTCATGGAGACGTGCCCCTCTATTTACTCCCGATTCAGGCTAATCCCACAGGACAACGCCCGCGAACACCGCACCTATGCCGACAACCCTATGGGTGGCGGAAATAGGCAGTATGGCCTTTATTGGCCGGTTCCTCAACTCCATGCCCTTTTCCACCATTTCCTTGACCCTCTCTACGACGACGCCCTCTTCAGCCCTTGCCGAATACTCCATGATCAGGCCGGCGCGCTTGCTGTCCTGCGGGATGCCTATCGCCACGGCCGCGGATATGACCTCTCCGGGGACATCGCTGCACAGGGACGCATACGCAACCGGCACAAGGGCCCCCTGCGGCATGGGAACCGGAGGTGGTTTGATCTCCTTGCACTCCGGAGGAAGGATACTGCTCATCTTCACCAGGTTGGTGTCTCCCACGCCCGAGGCGAGAAGGGCACCATCAAAGGCGTTCAATAACGAAAATCCTTCGGACGAACCGCTCACAAGAAAAAATTTCGTGGGTGTTTGAATAATCACTTTACCACCTCCCAAACTCTTTAATACCCGGCAGCTTGAGCGAGATCTCCCTCCCCGCCATATAGGGCCGGCCCCCTTCCATCTTCGCCGTAGAACCTCTTACAGGACCATGCTGCTTTTCGGGGAAACTGAAACCTACCCGGTGATCGATGTCAAAGCCCCCCATGCCCATGGCCCCCGTGAAACTTATTGCCTTTTCGGCACTAAAAATTAGGAGGCGAAGACACCCACAGGACCGCTGCCTTCATCTTTCGCCTGTTCGCGAGATAGTGCTTTTTCGATGCCTTGAAGTAAAAGCACTCCCCTTTCTTGACCCTGTATGTCTTCACGCCCAGCATGACATCTATGCTGCCGGACAATACAAAGCCGAACTCCTCCCCCTCGTGGGGTTCCTCTTCTTCCGTCATCTCACCCGGAAAAAGGGTGAGCAGCGCAAGGTCCATGAGCCTGTTTTGAGCGGCGGGCACAAGAATCTCGAATTTGGCTCCATGCTCTTTTTCCAGCTCAACCCTATCGTCCTTCCCGAATACGATCTTTTCATCGAACCCTTCATCGAAAAACGTGGAGGCCTTCTGATCGAGGGGGTCGAGGATGCCGAGAAGACTCTCGACAGAAAGG
>JBEKJU010000011.1:0-33585 GCA_050011095.1 Syntrophorhabdales bacterium | reverse complement strand
TTATCCACGGATTCGCGAGGTCCCCTATTGTGTAGATGGGGGTACCGGCCGACACGGTTTCACCCAGCTCGACGTTCTTTCTCAGGATGACGCCCGAAAACGGCGCGTGGATGAGCGTATCCGCGAGCCTCTCCTCGGCGGTCCTCACGGAGGCCCCGGCCTGCTCGACCCTGTGGGCCGCCCCGTCGATATCCTCCTTGCGCGGCCCCTCCCTCGTCAGGCTGAGCGCCTCGGATGCATGGCGGAGCTGGGCCGCCCTGTCCTGGTAGGCGCTCTTCGCCGCATCGAACTGGGCAGTCGATATGGCCCCGTTCCTGTAAAGCATTTCCGACCGCTCATAATCTTTCCTTATCCGGGTGAGGTCTGCCTCCTGGGACTCTACCGTGGCCCTCGCCTGCTCGATCTCCTGGGGCCTTGAACCCGAGCGAAGCTCGGCGAGACGGGTCTCCGCTTCCCGAAGGGCGGCCCTGTACTGGGCCACTGTGCTCGCAAGCTCGGCGTTATCGAGACGCGCCAGGAGATCGCCCGCGTGCACGAACTGCCCTTCGTCCACGACAAGGTCGATCACCCTTCCCGCAAGCTTGAACCCCACATTCGACTCGGTGACCTCCATATTTCCGGAAAGTAGGAGGGCGCCTTCGTCGGCCTTTCTCCCGAGGAGCATCCGCGACAGGAAGATTGCCGCGATCAGTGCGAGGGCGATGACGGCCAGGGCGATTCTCTTTTTCATATCTTTAAGGACCTCCTGCGTGAGCTGGATACTCCCCTATGGCCTTTCGGAGCGACGCCAGGGCGATCTCCCTGTCGAAGAGCGCCTGATAGTAGTCGCTCTCAGACCTGAGGAGCGCCGCGCGGGCATCGATGACGTCCGTGTTCGTGCCCGAGCCCGTTTCGTACTTCAGGCGCTCGACCCGGAGGGCCTCTTTCGCGCTTTCCATCGCCTTTTCCGCGACCTTGATCCTGTCCGAGGCATGGGCGATGCCCAGATGGGCGTCCTTCACCTCCCTCATGATGGAGAGCCGGAGGGAGCGCTCTTCCTGCCTCACCTTTTCGAGGCCGATCCTCTCCCTGTCCACCTCCGACCGGATGAGCCCTCCGTCGAAGACAGGGATGGTCAACGTCAGTCCCACCGCCCAGTCCTCCTGAAAGGAGGTTCCCTCGGCCGCCCTCTTCACGTACTGGCCGGACCCGAAGATATCGGGCAGCCATTTTCCCCAGGCGACCCTTATGCGGTCCTCCGCGATGGCCTTCTTTTTTGCGACCCCCTGATAGTCGGGCCTCTTCCGGAAGGCGATGTTTATACTCTCCGCCTCGGGCGGATAGGCCGCGCTCGTTGGTGGCGTCTCGACTATGCTGATCGCCGTTGCGCCGTCCTCCATGCCCATGAGGTTCCTGAGCAGCTCGAAGGCGCTCTCCAGATTGTTCCTGACAAGGAGGAGGTTGTCCCTCGCATGGGCAAGCTCGACCTCCGTCTTCAGGAGGTCCAGCCTGGGCGCCGTGCCCGCCTTCAAAAAGAGCGCGACATCATGCATGTGGCTTTCGAGCTGCCCGACCGAGGCCTCGTTCGCCGAACGAAGCCTCTGGAGCTGCAGTATCTTGTGGTAGACGCTCGTGAGGTTATAGACCAAATCCTGTCGCGATGCCGCGTAGGTGTCCTCGGCGAGGGCTTTTCTCATCTCGGCGATGCGGATATTGCCGGTGATCTGTCCCCCCCTGTAGAGGGGGAGCCTGAACGAGGCGCCCGCATCGTAGATGGTCCTGTCGAAATCAGGCAGTTGCAGGGCGGCGAGCGTGCTCAGGGTAAATTGAGAGGGAAGAACGATGGGCGTTAGCGGCGTGGGATACCTGTAGCGGGTGACGCCCGATCCGAAATCCACCTTCGGCATCCTCTCGGCCTTCGCCGCCTTGATCCCGTATGCCTCTGCCGCGATGTCCTTCTCCGAGGCCAGGAGCGATGGATTGTGCGCCAGGGCGAAGGTAATGACCGATTCGAGATCGAAGGTCGCGCCCATGGCGCGGGATGGAAGGTGGCAAAGGATGAGCCCGAGACACAAGGCGCAGAGCAGCGCGCGCGCGGCCTTTCCCATTCCCTACTCTCCTTCGTTTTGCGTTGCCATGCGGTCTATCGCATAGAGCGAGAACCGGGTAACGTGGGTGGCGACCGCCTCGATATCCCGGTCCTCAAAGGTCCCCTTGTCAAAAAGCTTGCGGATCACGGGTGTCGTCATATAGAAGTAGAATATCTGGCCGACAATGCTCACGCAGCAGAGGCCCACCTTTTCCGGTGACATGGGCTTTTTGAAGAGCTGCCGGACAGTTGTCGCAAGGAAGGCGAAGGCCGGATTTATGATGTTCTCTATGATCTCGTCGAAGGCCGCCGTGGGCTGGATCAGCTCCTGGGCCATGAGCTTGGCGAAGCGTGCGCCGTCCCCCTTGTCGAGCACCCGTGAGAGGAAGGTCCGGACAAACCGGTGAAGGCGCTCGTCGGGTGGCAACGTTGTCAGGTCACCGAGGTCGAGGGGATGTTCCTCGACGGCCCTGGCCCGCAGGCCTGTGAGGACCGCCAGGTAGAGATTTTTCTTCCCGCCGAAGTAATAGTTGACGGCGGCCACGTTCACGCCCGCCCGCCGGCATATGGCCCGGATCGTCGTATGCCTGTAGCCCGAATCGGCGAAGATCGCCCCGGCCGCCTCCACGATGCGGCGTGCTGTATCCGGACGAGTTGCCCCCCGGCGATCCTGCTCACCTGTCTGTAACATCTGTTTGAATCGTAAGTTTAAAACAAGCGATTGAGCAAGGTCAAGAAAATTGTCGTCTCTCGCCCCGCAACGGAAGCGTGCGGGCTATCTAGGAGCGGATCATGACGAGTAGCATCTTGAACCGCTCGACCGCCTTTACCGCATGGGGAATATGGGCCGGCATGACGATCATGTCGCCCTCGGCGACAAGATGCCCCGTGCCCCCGATCGTGATCTCGGCGCGGCCCTCGGGCACGTAGACGAAGGCATCGAAGGGGGCGGTGTGCTCGCTCAGGCCCTGACCCTCGTCGAAGGCAAAGATCGTCACCGTGCCCGTCTCCTTGCCGATTATCTCTTTACTCACGATGGCGTCTTTCTGATAGTCGATGATATTCGCCAGCCTATCCGCCTGAGACGCCCTGTTGCTCTCCATATCCGGCCCCCTTTAGAAAAGATGAAACGATACCTACATTAATTAATAGTAGCAACGGCGGCGTCGCTTTGCACGAAAAAGAGAGCGGAGAGACTCCGTTTGGCCGGGCATTTTCGAGTTTTCCCTTGACTACCCGTATCTTATCTGTTATTGTGAGGCGATGAATCAAGACGAAGTCAAGAGTATTTATACGAGATATTCCTCTGTCTACGACAAGATCTTTTCGCATTTTTTTTTTCCAAGGATAAGACTGGGCCTCGACAGGTCTGAGATCAACGGCGGCGACCGGATCATCGAGGTGGGTGTCGGAACGGGTATATCCCTGTCTCTCTACCCCGAGGGCTGCCGGATCGTGGGTATCGACGTCACCAGAAAGATGCTTGAAAAGGCCCAGGAAAAGAAGGAGAGGCACAAGCTCGATCACGTGGAACTGGTCGAGATGGATGCGGAAAACATGACGTTCGACGATGATAGTTTTGACCACGCCGTCGCGGCCTTTGTCGTAACGGTAGTGCCCAATCCCCAGAAAATGGTCTCCGAGATGAAACGCGTGACGAAATCGGGGGGAAACATCGTCATCCTTAACCATTTCTGCAGCAAGAACGCCTTCGTGTCGAAGGTCGAGAAGGTCTTCTCACCCCTGTGCGAAAAATGGGGGTGGAGGTCGGATATCTCCCTGGACCTCCTCTCGAACCACTGCGACCTTCAGATCAAACATGTACTCAAAAAAAACAAGTACGACCCCTGGTCGATAATCATCGCAACAAACAAAAAGTGAAATGAAGATAGCCGGCATACAGTTTTCGTGTTCGGACGACAAGGAGAGGAACACGGAAAAGGCCTTCAAGATGATGGATATCGCCGTTGAGTCGAGCGGATCAGGGAGAAGGCGAAGGATTGCGCATCCGTCGTGGTGGCGCCTTTCTTCGAGAAGGAGAACGGTTCCTACTACAATAGCTGCGCGGTGATCGACGCCGACGGGCAGGTGGCGGGTGTCTACCGGAAGATTCACCTGACCGATATCCCGCTATGGGAGGAAAAATTCTATTTTTTGTCGGGAGACCGTGGCTTCCCTGTTTTTGACACGCGCTACGGCCGCATCGGCGTTCAAATCTCGTGGGACAACCTGTTCCCGGAGGTTTCGAGGATCCTCGGCCTCAAGGGCGCCGACATCGTCTTCGCCCCGACTGCCTGCGCGTTCAAGTCTCAGCATATCTGGCAAACGGTCATCACGGGCAACGCCATCACGAACGCGTTTTTCGTGATGCGCGTCAACAGGGTCGGAAGCGAGGAGAGCCACGATTTTTATGGCATGAGCTTCGTCGCGAGCCCGGATGGCGAGGTGATAGGGGGCCCTACAGGCAGGGCCGACGGGATAATGCTTGCCGACATCGATAGTGATAAGTTAGCGGAAATACGGCGGGAATGGCCGATCATGAAGGAAAGACGGCCCGAGCTGTACACTGAGATATTGTGAGGCCGAAAAGGGCGTAGCCCCTGACGGTCCGGGAAGATTCGGCTCATCAGCGCTTAAGGAAAACGCATCCCCGAAGGTTGAGCCGATCTACGCTCGCCATGACGAGGTAAGGTCGCCCGGTGGTGCGGGGGCCGAGCGCAGATCGGCTTCATCGGGGGGACAACGCGCCGCCCCTCCCCTTTTGCGGAAGACCGTGGGTGAAGGAACGGGCGTGATGGGCAAGGAGATGGGTGATGGTAAGAAAACGGCTCGTGCAGGTGCTCAAGGAGTCCCTGGAGCGCTGCATTCATGAAGGGGTCCTTCCCGGCGACATAGAGCTCGATCCGGTCGTGGAAATACCAAGGGAAAAGGGGCACGGCGACTACGCAACCACGGTGGCCTTCCTGCTTGCGAAGAAGGCCAAAAAGGGCCCCGAGGAGATAGCCCGCTCCCTTGTGAAGAACATGGACGCCCAATCCCTCTGCGGCGATGTGACGATAGCCGCCAGGGGGTTCATCAATTTTCACGTCCGCGACGACGTATTCCGTTCCGAGCTGGCAGAGCTTTCGCGAAGCGGACTGGACGCGTTCTTTCCGGACGTGGGCCGGCAGAAAAAGGTCATCATGGAGTTCGTCAGCGCGAACCCGACGGGACCGCTCCACATCGGCCACGGCAGGGGCGCGGCCGTGGGCGACGTGCTCGCGAACATCCTCAAGAAGGCGGGCTACGAGGTCACCCGCGAATATTACGTGAACGACGCGGGCAGGCAGATCGAAACATTGGGACGGTCCGTCTATCTGAGGTGGAGGGAGGTTCAGGGGGAGACTGTCGACTACCCGGCCGAACTCTATCAGGGCGGCTACGTGAGGGAGATCGCCGCGATGCTCCTCGATCAAAAGATCGAGGTACCCCGTGAAGAGGGCCAGGCCATCGCCTTCATGGCCCGGTTTGCCGCCGGTCTCGTCCTCGCCGGCATAAAGAAGGACCTCGAAGACTTTCGCGTCTTCTTTGACAGCTACTACAGCGAGGCTACCCTCTTCGAAAGGGGGATCGTGGACAAGACCATAGAGGTGCTCCGGGGGCGCGGCTGCCTCTACGAGCAGGAGGGCGCCCTCTGGTTCAGGACATCCGTTCTCGGGGATGAAAAGGATCGGGTGATCGTGAAATCCGGCGGCGAAAAGACGTACTTTGCCTCGGACATCGCCTATCACCGGGAAAAATTCGAGCGGGGCTTCGATATGCTTGTCGATATCTGGGGCGCCGACCACCACGGCTACATCGAGCGGCTCAAGGCGTCGATAGGGGCGCTGGGCAGGGACAAAGGCAGCCTGAAGGTGCTCCTCATCCAGTTCGTGACCCTGCTGAAAGAGGGTAAACCCGTAGGGATGTCCACGAGGGCGGGGCAATTCACGACACTGAGAGAGGTGCTCGATGAGGTGGGTCCCGATGCGGCGCGTTTCTTCTTCCTCATGAGGAAGAGCGATGCCCACCTCGAATTCGATCTCGACCTGGCAAAAAAGACCTCCAACGAGAACCCCGTGTACTACCTGCAGTACGCCCACGCCCGCATCGAATCAATATTCAGGGCGGCCCAGGGCGAGGGCATCGATCTCGCGGCGGTTGCCGGGGCGGACGTGGGGCACCTGGTCCTTGCCGAAGAGCTGGAGCTTGTAAAGGCCATCCTCAATTTCTTCGACGTCCTGGAGGGGAGCGCGGAGAGCCTAGAGCCGCACCGCATCACCTTTTATCTGATCGACCTCGTCGGCAAGTTCCATGCGTACTATAACAAGGCGAGGGTGCTGGGGAACGAAACGGGCCTCACCATGGCACGGCTGGCCCTGCTTTCAGTGCTGCAAAAGGTGATTCGCGAGGGTCTCCACATACTGGGCGTCTCCGCCCCGGGGAGGATGGAACGGACGCAGGGGCCGCAGGCGGGCTGAAAGACTGCTTCCTTCCCCTTTCAGGCGCCGCCCGGGGCGTCTTGCGCCCTGCCCGGACGGGGGCGTGATAATTTCTTCATTTTAGGTTATATTTAAAAGGCGCGTCCGGCTCCGGGCCGGTACACTTTTTCGGGAGAACAGATGAAGGATAAAAGCAAGACACGGGAATATGCGGAATCGTTTTTCATCGCGGCGCTAATCGCCCTTTTTCTCCGCTGCTTCGTCGTACAGGCGTTCAAGATCCCCTCGAGCTCCATGGAGCCGACCCTCCTGGTGGGCGACCATCTCCTCGTGAACAGGCTCAGCTATGTCGTGAAGGTGCCGTTTTCGGATATCGTCCTTTTAAACCTCGGTAATCCTTCACGGGGCGACGTGGTCGTCTTCCGCTACCCCATGGACAGGAGCAAGGACTTTATCAAGAGAGTGGTCGGGAAAGAGGGAGACGTGATTCAAATAAGGGATAAGGTGATCTATCTTAACGGACGAAAGATGGATGACCCCCACGCCTTTTTCGCTGACGACGGCATCGTCCCCGCCACCTTCTCACAGCGCGACAATTTTGGGCCCATCACCGTCCCCGAGGGCTGCTATTTCGTCATGGGCGACAACAGGGACAGGAGCCTCGACGGCAGGTTCTGGGGGTTCGTGAAAAAGGACGACCTCATCGGACGGGCCCTTGTCATCTATTTCTCGTGGGACGGCAGGGCGGATGACGCCCTTCACTACGTGAGGTGGGAAAGGTTCTGCAAACCGATACGGTAGGTGAGCCTGTTTTGGCTGTGAAGATTCCAAAAAAAGAGGTATCATAGTAACCCATGAGACAGATCCTCGCGGTCCTGCTTCTCGTTGCCCTCATGACATCTCCGGCCCTCGCCGCCGCCGGCTCAGGTTCTGCAAGCCTAGATTTCTTGCAAGGCTACAGGAGCGCCCAGGCGGGCAGGTACGATGAGGCGCTTCAGCATTACAAATCGGCGCTCGCCCTCGATCCCGGCTCTTCGACCATCAAGGGCGAGATGGCGCTCCTCTACGTGAAGAAAGGGGATTTAGGCAAGGCCGAGACACTCCTCAGGGAATCGGCGCAGGGGAAGACCAAGAACCGGCGCAGCCTGATGCTGCTCGCCGGCATCTATGCATCGAGGAGTGAATTTGACAAGGCACGGCAACTCTACGAGCAGTGCATCCGGATGGACAAGGAGGATACGGAGGCCTACCTGCTTTTGGGCTCCATCAACATTGCGCAGAAAAACTACCGGGAGGCCGCCGCGACCTACGAACGGGTGCTCGCCTACGACGACGAGAATCTCATGGCCCTTTACTATTCTGGCAGACTTTACGGCGAGCTGAAGGATTACACGAAGGCGAGGGGCTATTACGAGAGGCTTCTCTCGTTGAAGCCCGACTTCGAGCTTGCCCTGCTCGACATGGGCATCCTGTCGGAAATGGAAGGCAGGCTCGATGTGGCGGTAGGCTACTACAAAAGGGCGGTCCAGGTGAACCCGTCGAGCAAGAAGGCGAGGGCGAGGATAGCCGCCATCTATGTGCAGAAGAAGGATTATGACAAGGCCATCTCCGAATTCGAGAAGCTGTCCGTCCTGGACAGGGAGGATCTTTCCATCAGAGAGAGCATCGGCCTCCTCAACATGGAAAAGGGGAGATTCGAGGAGGCGATACGGGAATTCACACTGATCCTGGCCGCCAGGCCCAAGGACGACAGGGCGAGGCTCTATTTGGCCATGGCCTTGCAGGAGAAGGGGGAGTCGCGGAGGGCGATCGATGAATTCCTGAAGGTGGACCAGAACAGCGAGGAATTTCAGACGGCCTCGCGGGGTCTTCTCGGCCTCTATATAAAGGCGGGGGCCATCGACGAAGGCATCATGAAGACGGGGAAGATGATCGAGGCGAATGACAAGAACGTTCCTCTCCAACTGCTCCTCGCGGCACTGCTCGAAGAAAAAGGGGAGTTCGCCAAAGGAATCGCCGTTCTGGAGAAGGCGAGAAAACTGGAGCCGGAGAACGTCGACCTCCTGTATCAATTGGGGATGCTCTACGAAAAGAATGGCGACAGCGCCACGGCGCTGAAGCAAATGGAAGGGATACTCAAGGTGGAGCCCGATAACGCCGGCGCCCTCAACTTCATCGGCTACAGCTTCGCCGAGAAGGGCATCAACCTGGACCGGGCGGAGGCCCTGGTGAGAAAGGCCCTGGAGAAGAGGCCCGATGACGGCTACATACGCGACAGCCTCGGGTGGGTCTATTACAGCAAAGGGGAATACCCGAAGGCCCTTGCCGAGCTACAGAAGGCCCATGAGCTTGTTTCCGACGACCCCGTCATCAACGAGCATCTTTCGGATGTCTACGCGAAGCTCGGTGAGTATGACAAGGCAATACAATCCCTGCACGAATCGATAGGCCTGGAGAAAAAGGAGGACCGGAAGAAGGTTCTCGAAGAGAAGTTGAGGGGTCTCGAACAAAAGCGCAGGTGAAGACATTACTTATCCTCCCCCTCCTGATCCTGCTTGTGGCGTGCGCCCTCCCTCAGAAGAGGGGCGAAAACCTTCCATGGCCCTCCGGCGTCACCTCGCTCAAGGGCGAGGGAGACCTCGACATGACATGGGGGAAGAAGCACTTTTCAGGACCCTTTGTCGCACAGGTAGAATATCCCAATCGCCTCCTCGTTGAGGTGTACGGGCCCTTTGGTCAGACCCTCGTCTATGTGAAAAAGGAGGCCGGCCGGTTCGTACTCATAGCGGGGGACGAGAGGACGACCGACGAGACCCTCTTCGAGCAGAAATACGGCTTCCGGGTGGAGCAGTTCATGGACGACCTCCTTGTACGTGGGCAAAGGCAGGAAACGCCCGAGGGATTCGTAACGGAGCACGCAAGCTACCTGGTCCGCTACGGGCACGACCGGCAGGGCAGGAGAAAGATCTGCTGGCAGGGCAGGAACGGCTCGATCTGCCTTGCCTTCGACGAGATGAATTTCGTCGGGCAGTGATGGCGAAGATCGTCGCGGGAGAATGCGGCGGCTACGATGCGCCGCTCCTGAAAGACTTTCTTGTCAGGGCCCTTGCCGAGCTCGATTGCGCGCCGGCCGGGAGGGTCCTCTTGAAGCCCAACCTTCTCAGCGGTAAACCGCCGGAGAAGGCGGTCAATACGCATCCCCGCTTTGTTCAGGCGATCGCCGAGATCCTCAAGGAGAAGGGGTGCACCGTCTTCGTGGGGGACAGTCCGGGCTACGAATCGACCGAAAAGGCCCTCGAAAAATCCGGCATCATGGAGGTCGTTCGAAAGCTGCGCCTCCAGGTGGCGCCCTTCAGAAAGAAGGTGGTGAAGGCCAACTCCGGTATCTCCCCTTACAGGGAACTGGTCTTCGGCGAAGACCCCCTCGACTACGACCTCGTCGTCAATATGCCAAAACTGAAGACCCACGCGATGATGGGCCTCACGGCGGGCGTGAAGAACGCCTTCGGCTTCGTCCCCGGAATGGACAAGGCCAAATGGCATCTCCGATGCGGGAGGGACAATCGGCTTTTCGCCTCACTCCTCATCGACATCTGTTCCGTGGTCAAGCCGGCGCTCACGATCCTCGATGGGATTATCGCCATGGACGGTGACGGGCCGGCTCACGGGCGGCCGCGCCGCCTCGGCCTTGTCGCCGTCTCCGACAACGCCCTTTCCCTCGATGCCTTTATCGAGAAGGCCCTCGGTCTTGGGTCGCCCCTGCCCATCTCCGCGCTCGGCGCGGAAAAGGCCCTCCTGGAGGAGGCGACACTGGTTGATCTCGGTCTCCCCGAGATGAGGGATTTCATTATGCCGAAGGCCGTGGAGGTGGATTGGAGCCTGCCCCCCTTGGTGAGAGAGACGATGAGGCGCGTCTTCACGAGAAAGCCGAAATGCAATGCGGGAAGATGCAACGCCTGCATGACGTGCGTCACGGTCTGCCCCGCGGGCGCCCTCCACATGGGGGAAAAGGCGGTCTCCTTCGACTACAGGGCGTGCATAAGGTGCTATTGCTGCAACGAGATGTGTCCCACGGGCGCGATCACCCTCTGACTTCCCGGACGTCGCCTGCAATTATTGGGGCTAGCGTCGCCCCCTCGACCGGCAAAAGCCGGTCGAGCCTCCCCCTCATGAAAAGGAAGGACCGAAGGCGAAAAATACCACCGTGGGCTATCGTCACCCCTTCATCGGCAAAGCACGACCCACTGCGTGGGTGCCCCGAGCCTCCCCCCTCAAGGGCGGCTGAACTTCCGGGGCTCAGCGCCCCCTCCACGCGACCCGCAAGCGGGTGCCCCGGTCCGTGGAGCCACCCCCCTTGTTCAACAGAGTTGTTAGCAACATCTTTGTTGTCGCATCAAAGCGTTCCTCGACGTACTAAAGCGTTCCGCAAAATAAAGTGCCGATTCGCGTACTCGTCACCAAGCCTGCCCCGGAGTGTTTCTATCCGGGGGTGAAAACCTCACGTCCAGACAGCCCGTAAGACATTGAAATGACCTTGATGTCCCGCCTTCGCGGGATTAAGGCCCGCTTCGCTCTACCGGCGTTCGCCGGAATGACGAAGGACAGCCGGAGTCATGGCCGCCAATCGATAATTATTTTTGTGGAACGCTCTAACAGTAAGCCTTCGTCGGCTCCTCCTCGCCGCCCGTCAGGCCCATCCCTGCGTAATGAGGGCCTGACGAACCTGGTCGGGGTCCTCGACGATGAAGCCGGAGCTCATCCTTTCCCCGCCGTTCCTCCAGACTATGGTGAGTATCCTTCTCCGGCAGAACGTGATGCCGTGGCGCAGCGAAAGTTTCACCTCTATGATCGATTCCGCCGGAATGATGAGCCCCCGATTCGCCTTTTCCTGCACGAAATAGAAACCCTTGTAGTCGAGCCAGTATTCGCCCGGTCCCTTTTCAGGGAAGCGGGTATGCCTGACGCGGCGGTTGTACCACGGCAGTTCCATCCTCAGCGTGCCCGTATAGAAACCTCGGCTCCTCATCTTCCGTGCCCCTTCTCCCCGGCCTGGTCGTTTGCTCCCCTATTTTACCCTTTTTCGCCCCCTCCGTGTTATACCAATTCACGCATCATGGCGGCCCATCGCCCTTTTATCCTTTTTCGGAGGCATTGAAAAGCAATGCAGAGTATTCTAAGCTATGGAGAATACGTTCGGGAGGAGGCTCGATACGGAGATTGTGCAGGCATCACAGAGTAGGTTGGGACAGGTGGACTTCGATGCCCTTGCGTTCGGCCGGATCTTTTCCGACCATATGTTCATGGCGGATTATTGTGACGGATCGTGGCAATCTCCGAGGATCGTACCCTTCGGAAATATCGAGATCCCGCCCAGCCTCTGCTGTCTGCATTACGGACAGGCGGTCTTTGAGGGCCTCAAGGCGTTCCGATCGCAAAACAACGGGATCACCCTCTTCCGTCCCGACAAGTATCAGCAGAGATTCAACCGCTCGGGCAGCCGCCTCTGCATTCCTCCCGTGAGCCGGGAACTCTTCATGGAGGCAATCGCGGGCCTCTGCAGGATCGACAGGGAATGGGTACCCGAAAAACGCGGCTCATCCCTCTACATCCGGCCCTTCATCTTTGCGGCCGACAGCTTTTTGGGCGTCCATGCCGCCGAAACCTATCTCTTCATCGTAATTACGTCGCCCGTCGCGGCGTACTATGCCGAGGGGCTCGACCCGGTCTCGCTCGTCACCTCCGGCCCTTACGCCCGGGCGGTGAAAGGGGGCCTGGGGGAGGCCAAGACGCCCGCGAACTATGCCGCCTCCCTTCTGCCTGCCGAAAAGGCCCAGACTGACGGGTTCACGCAGGTGCTCTGGCTCGATGCGATTGAAAAGAGGTATATCGAGGAAGTGGGCACCATGAACATCATGTTCCTCATCGACGGCGAGCTCATCACCCCTCCCCTCGACGGCTCGATCCTGGGCGGCATCACGCGGTATTCCGTCCTGGAACTGGCTGCCCATTGGGGGGTCCCCGTGAGAGAGGAAAGGATCACCATAGACGACCTGTTCGCGAGGGCCGCTGACGGAGGCCTTCAGGAGGTTTTCGGCACGGGCACGGCCGCCGTCATTTCGCCCGTGGGGTGGATCCGCCACGGCGATAAGACGATCACGATAAACGAAGGGCGGATCGGTGCGTTCTCGCAGAGGCTCTATGACGAAATCACGGCCATTCAATACGGCGAGCGGCCCGACCTGTTCGGGTGGTGCCATCCCGTGTAGGCGTGCATATATTGACTGAGAACGTGTGAAAAAATTAACTGGCGACCCTTTTCCGTCATTCCGGCCGGGGCACCCTCCGGGTCGCCCGGAATCCAGTATTTTCCGTGGCTTGCGGACTGTCTGGACTCCGGCTTTCGCCCCCGGATAGAAACACTCCGGGGCAGGCTTGGTGACGACAAAAAGGCGATGTTTTCACACGTTCTGATACGAGTTGCTTATCTTCGGCGCGCCGACCCGCTTCGCGCCGACCCGCTTCGCGCACTACCCGCCGCGGGCGGCCTTGATGCGACAACGAAGATGTGGCGAAGACAAGCGACTCGGTATGAAAGGAGGCGACATGGAGGATAAGGAGCGGTTGAGGATCGTCCTGAAGCACCTCATCGAGCACAACGAGGGGCACATGGAGGACTACAAGCGGTGGATCGACCTCGCGAAGGACGCCGGACTGAACGAGGCGGCAGGGCTCATCGAGGAGGCGAGCGATCAGGCGGAGAGGGCAAGCGCAGCCCTCAAGAAGGCCCTCGATCTTATCGGCTGAACAGAGGCGGGTTGCTACCCGACGCCTGCGTCACCCGCATCACCCGCCATAGAAAGACAACTCGGTATCACGGGAGGCCACGGAGCACCTTTACCTTCTCTCCCTTCCGTATGCCCCGCTCGGAGGCCAGATTCCCCATGAAAAGGCCGAATTCGAGGTAACCCGAGCTGCCAGCGAGGCAGGTGTGCCGGCCCTCATAGTAGCTCGTGCTGAGGGCGCGGAAGGAGAGTCCGCAAAGGTCGATCGTAAAGGGTCCGCCCCGGGCGAAGTCGGTGAAAAACTCGTAGGCGATATTGGAGATAGCGTTCCCGAACCGGTCGAACCGGACGATCCTACCCTCCATCGCATCCCCCTCTATGGTGGGGAACAGGTCGCGGAGCATCACGGGACTTTCGACGGCGGGACCGAACTCCGACGGATGGATCCCGTGCGACAGGTAGGCCGCGGAAGGGGCAAAGATGTCACGGCCGTGAAACGTGCCGCTCACGGTCGCGCGCATGTAGCGGCTGTTCGTAATCTCCCGGGTCGTCCCCTCGCCTTTTGCCAGGACGAGACTGAAAAGACCGTTATCGGGTCCGACGAAGAGATGCCCGTGCCGTGCGACGATCAGGGGCTTACGGGTACTTCCCACGGTCGGGTCGACCACGCAGAGATGGATCGTGCCCTCGGGGAAGTACCGGTAATAGTCGCCGACGAGGAAAGACGCCTCTTTAACGTCCTGCGGTTCCACCTCGTGCGTGATATCGACGATGGCAGCCCGCGGATTGATGGCGAGCATGACCCCTTTCACGATGCCCACGTAAGGGTCATGCTCGCCAAAATCAGTGAGGACCGTTATGATGTTCACGTCTGCCCGCCGGGAAAAGCATCTTTATATACTTGCCGAAGGGCTTCTCGATGACGCCTTTCTCGGTAATTATGTAGGTGATGAGACCCGCCGGCGTGACGTCGAAGGCATAGTACCTGGCCGCCACATCGGGCGGCGCCACGAGGCGACCGTTCACGTACTTCACCTCTTTGCCGTCACGCTCTTCGATGGTGATCTCATCCCCGTTCTTGATGCCCTCATCGAACGATGAGAGCGGCGCGGCAACATAGAAGGGGACCTCGTTGTCGTGGGCCGCGAGGGCGATCATGTAGGTGCCTATCTTGTTCGCCACATCGCCGTTCCGCGCCACCCGGTCCGCGCCGACTATGACCCTGTCCACCATGCCCTGCTGGCACAAAAGACCGGCATGGTTATCGGGAACGAGCGTCACGTCTATCCCCTGCTCCGAGAGCTCCCAGGTGGTAAGACGGGCTCCCTGGAAATAGGGCCGGGTCTCGGTGGCGATCACCCGGAGCGACTTCCCCGACTCCCATGCCGCCCGTATCACACCGAGGGCCGTGCCGTAGCCCCCCGTCGCGAGGGCCCCGGCGTTGCAGTGGGTGAGGATCGTATCGCCGTCGTCGATAAGCTCTGCCCCATACCGGGAGAGGCGCCGATTGTGCTCCACGTCCTCGGTGTGCATCTGGATCGCGCTTTTCAGCATAAAGTCGAGAAGGTCGCCGTGTCCCTTGAACTCTTCGTAGGTATTCCTCATCCTCCTGAGCGCCCAGAAGAGGTTCACCGCGGTGGGCCTTGTCTCTTTGAGCCTGCGGCAGATTCTCTGCACGTCGCTCTCCCTTACGCGCCTGCGCGACCTCATGACCTCCTGCATGCCCACGACCACGCCATAGGCGGCGACAAGGCCGATCAAGGGGGCCCCCCTCACCGCCATATCCTTTATCGCCTTTGCCACATCCCTCACCGTGTCGCATCGTATGTAGGTTTCCTTGAACGGGAGAAGGCGCTGATCGAGGAGATACAAGGCCCCGTCTTTCCAGTAGATGTGGTCGCTCATCCGCGATTCAGCCTGGCGGCCAGAAGCTCGTTCAGGAGTTTCGGGTTGGCCTTTCCCTTTGTCTCCTTCATGACCTGACCCACGAAAAAGCCGAGGAGCCTCTCCTTGCCGCCCCTGTATTCCTCGACCTCTTTCGGAAAGAGGTCGAGGACACGCTCGATCGTCGCGGAAAGGGCGTCGGTGTCCGTGATCTGCACGAGGCCTTTCTCCTGGATGAAGGCCTCCGGCGAGGCCCCGCTCCGGTAGATGTCGGGAAAGATTTCCTTGCCTATCTTCCCGCTGATGACCTCGTCCCTGATGAGCGTCAGCAGTTCCGCGAGCTGGGCCGGCCTCATGGGCGATTCGGAAGGCGAGGTGTCGCCGCTTTTCAGTTCCCGGAGCAGCTCGCTCATGATCCAGTTGCTTACCGTCTTCGCCTCGGGAAAAAGCGCGACCGTCTCTTCGAAGTACGCGGCAAGGGCCCTGTCGGCGGTCAGGATCTCCACGTCGTACCGGGGAAGGCCGTACCGGCTTACGAAGCGCTCCATTTTTTCCGAGGGCAGCTCGGGGAGGGTGCGCCTTATCTCGTTTTCCCAGGCCTCGTCAACGACGAGGGGCACGAGATCAGGCTCGGGAAAATACCGGTAATCGTGCGCCTCCTCCTTGCCCCTCATGGAGTAGGTGACCCCTTCATCCACGTTGAAGAGCCTCGTCTCCTGAACGACCGCGCCCCCATTCGTGATTACCTCGGCCTGTCTTTCGATCTCGTAGGAGAGGGCCCTCTCGATAGACCGGAACGAATTGAGGTTCTTCAGCTCCGACCTGGTCCCGAGCTTCTCATCGCCCTTTTTCCGGACTGATACATTCGCATCGCACCGGAAACTCCCCTCCTCCATGTTGCCGTCGCAGATGTCGAGGTAGACTAACACGTCCCGGAGCACCTTCAGGTACGAGACGGCCTCTTCGGGGGTAGCCAGGTCGGGCTCGCTCACGATCTCAAGGAGCGGCACGCTCGACCGGTTGAAGTCAACGAGGCTGTACGTGCTCGTCTCGATCGTCGCCTCGTGGACGAGCTTACCGGCATCCTCTTCCATGTGGATCCTCTTTATCCGGATGCGTTTTTTTCCCCCATCGACCAGTATGTCGATGTACCCGTCCGTACAGAGGGGCTCCTCGTACTGGGAGATCTGGTAGCCCTTCGGCAAATCGGGATAGTAGTAATTCTTCCGGGCAAAGATGCTCCGTCGGCTTACGGTGCAGTTCGTCGCCAGGCCGGCCCTGATCGCAAAATCGACCACCCTCTTGTTGAGTACGGGCAGGGCGCCGGGCAGACCCATGCAGACCGGGCACGTATGGCTGTTCGGCTCTCCGCCGAACTCGGTCGAGCTGCCGCAGAAGATCTTGCTTTTTGTCAGGAGGTGGGCATGTACCTCCAGTCCGATCACCCCTTCAAACGCATCCAACCTGAGACTCCTTTTCCCACCGGGCCTTCCGCCGGACGCCGGTGTCGTCAATAAGAAACGGGCCTTTCAACTTGCGGATTCCCTGCAGCTTGCTGCAGGGAGAATCTCTTTCCACTCGCTCCGCCGGCAATTATTGGGACACCCACTTCGCAGGTACCCGGTCGCCCCCTCTGCGGGCAAAGCCCGCATAGACTCCCCCTCAAAGACTCGCTCCGCTCGTTGTTTTGGATACCCTGCTGCAAGCAGCAGGGTCATCGGGCCGCTAGAGAGGGATGTCATCCTCGTCCGCAGCCTCGTGCGGAAAATCCTCGTCCCCGTGCGCCGATGTCCCTCCGCTCCTTCTGTCGTCGCCCGAAGGGTTTCCACCGCCCAGCATTTTCATGGCCGTCGCCACTATCTCGAAGGTCCTTCTCTTTATCCCATCCCTTCCCTCGTACTCCCGGCTCTGGATCCTGCCCTCCACATAGACGAGCTTGCCCTTCTTCAGGTATTCGCCCGATATCTCCCCGAGTTTGCGCCACGCCACGATCCGGTGCCATTCCGTCTGCTCGACCTTGGCGCCGTCCTTGTTTTTCCTCGTCTCCGTGGTCGCTACCCTGAACGTCGCGACCGGTATGCCGTCCGCCGTATACCGCATCTCCGGATCTGCGCCGAGCCTCCCGATAAGGATAACTTTATTCACATAGGACATCTCTTACCTCCCTTAGTCGGGGATTGTCTCGCGTCCCCCTCTCCCCGTGGAACGCCCCGATGACTCATCCCATCCTCTTCCTTGAAAGAAGGGAAGGCTGAAGCCGCATCCCAAGAAAAACCGTATTACATGCTAACGCATGCAAGGGAAAAAGTCAATTTGGCGCAAAAAACCGGCCCGATCGCCGGTTTGCCATGAGACGCCGGATGCGTGGGCACGCCCCATTTAAGGGATGGCCCGGTTCGTCCGATCATAAAGTTGTGGAGTGGATGGAGGCCTTGCCGTTCGGGCTGGGCCATGCCCCGCCCGCGGGCCGGGAGCGGGGCCGGATTCCGCTTTTCCGTACACAAGGGAGGACGTCATGGAGTTACCTTTGGGCGAACTTCTGGTAACGATGTCGAAGATTACCAGGGACCAGCTCGCCGAGGCGCTCGAGATCCAGAAGGAGCAAGGGGGGAAGCTGGGGCAGGTACTCGTCAGGATGGGTCTCATGTCCGAAGAGGAAATCCTGAAGGCCCTTTCCATAAAGCTTGCCATCCCTCTTGTCGATCTCACGAAGACCGAGATAAACGAGGGCGTCATCAAAATGGTGCCCCTCGCGATGGTGAAGCGTTTCAGCGTGATCCCCATCAGCAAGAAGGGCAATTGCCTGTCCCTGGCAATAGCCGACCCGACACGGTTTTCGGACACGAAGGCGATCAAGCTTCTCACGGGATGCGAGATACAGCCGTTCCTGACAAGCGAATCGCAAATCGAGGAGGCCATAGGTCGATACTACGAGGCGCCCCATACCGTGGAAATGAGAAAATTCATGTCGGAGTTCGATGGGGGTCTCGAAAACTCGCTGGAGGTCGTCCAGGAGGAAGAGAAAGACGACGTGGCGAGGCTCGAATCCGACTCCAGGCAGCCGCCGGTTGTTAGGTTGGTCAACCACTCCTTCCTCGAGGCCATAAAGGCCGGCGCGAGCGATATCCACATCGAGCCGTATGAAGACATACTGCGCGTGCGCTTCAGGATCGACGGCGTGCTTTTCGAAATCCTGAAAGTTCCCATAAAGTTCAGGGACGGCGTCATTTCGCGGGTGAAGGTCATGTCGAAGATGGATATCGCCGAAAAGCGGGTCCCCCAGGACGGCAGGATAAAGCTCCAGGTGAAGGTGGAGGGCCGCTTGCGGAACCTCGACGTGCGCGTCTCCACCACGCCTACGCTCTTCGGCGAAAAGATCGTCATGCGGCTCCTCGACAGGGAAGGCCTGATGCTCGACATGAGCCTCCTCGGCTTCGAGCAGGAAAGCCTCAAGAGGTTTGAGGAGGCCATCTTTCGGCCCTGGGGCATGGTCCTGGTCACCGGGCCCACCGGCTCCGGGAAAACGAACACGCTCTACAGCGCGATCAGCCGCCTTAATACCCCGGTCTCCAACATCATGACCGTCGAGGACCCGGTCGAGTTCAATATCTACGGCATCAATCAGGTGCAGGTCCATGAATCGATCGACCTCACCTTCGCATCGGTCCTCCGTTCGTTCCTGAGGCAGGACCCGAATATCATTCTCGTGGGGGAGATCCGCGACAACGAAACGGCGGCAATCGCCGTCAAGGCGTCCCTCACCGGCCACCTCGTGCTGTCGACCCTGCACACGAACGACGCCCCCTCGGCCGTCAGCCGGCTCGTTGACATGGACGTGGACCCCTACCTCGTCGCAACGTCGGTGATCCTCGTCGCGGCGCAACGCCTCGTGAGGAGGATATGCACCCACTGCAAGGAAGAGGTGGAGATACCTCCCCAGGCGCTTCTGAACTTCGGTTTTACCAAGGAGGAGGCGAACAGCACGAAGGTATATGCGGGCAGGGGCTGCGGCCGGTGCAACAACACGGGGTACAAGGGTCGCATCGGCCTCTACGAGGTGATGCCCATCTCTCCCGACATAAGAGACCTCATATTCGCGAACGCCCCCGCCAACGAGATCAGAAAGAAAAGCATCGAGGAAGGGATGATTACCCTCCGGCGGAGCGGCCTTGACAAGATAAAAAACGGGATGACCACGATGGAAGAGGTATTCAGGGAGACGTTCTAGGCCTACTCAGGGGGATTATGTCGCGGGTTCTACCGTGGTGCGGCATTCAACTTGTGGATTCCCTGCAGCTTGTTGCAGGGACAACTTTTTTCCGCTTCGCTCCGCTGGTAATTATTGGGGTTCAGCACCCCCTCCACGGGCAAAGCCCGCGGAGCCTCCCCGCTCAAGAACTCGCTTTCGCTCGTTGTCCTTAGATACCCTGTAGCTTGCTACAGGGTAGTTCATTGAAAAAAAAGGGAGCCAGGACCGGGATCGATCCCGGTCCTGGCTCCCGCCTGATTGTGCGCGACCTATGATTTTCAACGTTTCGTGTCGGCGACGAATGCCGCGGCAGCTTCTATTCGGATGGATCGGCGCGCCCCGTCACCGTATGGGTTGCCAACGGCCTGACCTTTTCCCGGTGATAAACCTCAAAACCCCTACAAAGGCAGCCGAATTGACGAGACAGAATGACGATGCGACGTAGAGGAGGCGGATATCTTTCCCCCTCGATCCCAGCATGAGGTTCATCACGGCGAGATAATAGAAGATAATCTGGGCAACCGTCATGTAGCGGTAGAAGGCAAGGGCGCGAAGCTCGACGCCGGCAAAGAAGATCCCGATGAGGAAGTATGGCACGAGCCAGCGCAGGAGCTTGTGGGAGATAAGCCCCCACGCGTAGAGGGGATGGGCGAAGGGGTTCATGATCGCCTTGCAGGAGAAGAGGCCCCGGAGGTCCTTGGTGATAATCCGTACCCGCGTCCGGAACATGTCCCGTGAATGGGACTGGTAGAGCACGGTCCGGCCCGCGGCGTCCGGCTCGTAGATCACCCTGCGACCACGGATCGCGCTCTTCATGGGAAGAACGAAGTCATCACCCACGTCCTGGTCGAGGTACTCGAAGAGGTCACGGCGGATTGCAAGAAGTCCGCTCCCCATGGCCAGGTTGCCGAGGTCGCTCTCCTTCTGCCGGAGATAGACCTCATACCTCCAGTAGAGGCCTTCTCCGCGGGTGACCCCGGTCTCGCCCTCCGTCGTGTAGACGATCTTTCCTATCACACAACCGACCTTCTCGTCGGCGAAGGGCGCGACGATGGTTTCCAGCGCATCGGGAAGGAGTTCGACGTCGGCGTCGCTGAAAAGGATGATCTCTCCTTTGGCCTCGGCCACTCCCCGGTTTTGGGCCCTGCTCTTGCCCTGGTTGAAACCGAGCCGCACCAGACGGACGCCGTCGTATCCAAAACCACGCACTATCCTGTCGGTGGCGTCCGTGGAGCCGTCGGATACGACGATAATCTCGATCCTGTCCTTAGGGTAGGCGAGGGCGAGCGTGTTCTCTATCTTGTTGCCTATGGTGCGTTCTTCATTATAGGCGGCGACAACGAGGGAAACAGTAGGGGTGGGGGCGGCCCGGGGCAGGGGGCGGGGACGGAAAAATCGGACCGCCAGGACGACAAGGAGGGGATAACCGACGTACACGTAGAAAACGACGGCAGTGAAAGACCAAAAGATGGTGGTCAGCATAAATTCGTGCCTCCGCAGGGTGCGATAAGCGCGGTGGAGAGGGACGTTCGGCCCAAATCCGACCAGGGTCGGACGGATTTGGGCGCCTCAGTCCCGGCGACGTGCAGGAAGACTGCCATTACCGCTCCGATGATGGTAATATTATGGTCACGCATGGGGGACAAAAAGAGGGCGTTTGTGGTACCGGCACTGGTCGTCACGACGATCGCCATCCTTCTCATCCTTTTTTCGCAGGCCCGGTCCCAGACGACGTCTCTTTACGGCTGCGCCCTCAACGCGAACGGCCTGCGCAATATCGAGATCGGAAAATCGGCCGGGAAGAAGGTGAGTTACCGTTTCCGGGCCCTCTACACGGGGGAGTGCAACCGTGTGCGTCTCTACCTCATATTCGACGATGCGGAGCATGTGGGATACAGCTCGGGGACCGGGGGAACGATCCTCGTGCAACTTATGGGCGATGACGGGACGGAGAACCACAATCCATCGTGCATTGCCCTCGCCGCCTCTCTCATTTCCGATCCAATGAACGCGGGCGCCTGGAACCGCCTCGTCGTCTTTGACAGGACCGTCGCCCTCACGGCCGGAAGGCTCTACCACATCGTGTTTTCTAATACCGATCCCGACCCCATCCACAACTGGACATCCCTGGACAACCTCTACGAAGGGGGCTCACCGAATGTTCAGCCGGGGGTGAGCGATACGGACCAGGCCGTCCTGAAAAAGGATTCACCCACCTCGGGCTGGGCAATCGATTACGGGGCAACACCCATTTTCTGCCTGTCCTATACCGACGGAAGGGTCATGGGGCAGGGATACATCGATTCATTCGTCAATAGTGCGCCGCGGATCGCCGGTTTCAGCAGGGTTAGGGAGACCTTTACGGTGAGCGGCCGTGACGTGGCGGTTTCCCGTGTATCTGTCCGGGTGAGAAAGGCAGCCGGTCCGGGAGGCCTCTTGGTAAGGCTGGAGAGATCGAATGGGGCACTCATCGAGGAAGGCGCGATTTCGGCGTCCTTGGTCGGTCCACGCTACGGCTGGGTCACCTGCGTCTTCGGCGCGACCCACGTTCTGGCCGCGGGCTCTACCTATAACCTGGTTCTCGCCGCCAATCGAGGCGGCGATTATCGGGCGGCCGTCCTTGAGGAAGGAGTTCAGTACGGCTTCACGGGAGGGCTTTTCACGGACGGCCAATACGAGTATGCGTCGGGCGGCCCGTGGCAGGTTTTCGAGGACCGTGACATGTCGTTCTATTTTACGGGTGCGCCCGCGGTGTCCGTCCGGCGACCGAAAAGGCCATAGGCGCGGGGGCCGCTTCAGGGCCTTAGGGCCGGACTTTTCTTTCATCTCGACCCCACCCGGCACTTGTGGAGCAGCCATTTGACCTCGAGCCTTCTTCTTTCCTGCGAACTGATCCGATGCCCGCCGTTCTCTCGCCTCAACCGGTCAAGAAGGGTGGAGACGGGGACGAACCACCCCGGCCTCGCGGCAAGCCTTTCCATGAGCCGCGTGAACCGTGCGTCGAGACGGCCGTCCTTGCAGAAACCGTCGGCAAGATGCGTGTAGAGGATACATGCGCCCCCCTCCGCCTCCAGCCGGTCCTGGTTCTTTTCCTCAAGCAGGCTGGTGAACGCACGCAGGTCCGGGGCCTCGGAGGAGGCGAACCAGAAATTGACGTAGGGCCTTTCCGGGTCGTGGTAGGGCATGTGGGGGCAGTCCGAGAGCGTATTGATGTTTCCGAAGACAAAATTGCGCACATAGGTGACGTGCTCCCTGCACAGGTCGCCCCAAAAATGGACGTCGCCTCCCACGTGTCCGCGAAACCTGTTATAGTGCGTCCCCCTCGTAAGGAGATTGTAGGCGACCCTGTTGAGCCCGGTCACCCGCCCGTCTCCCCAGTAGATGTTTTCCCTGCAATTCTCGTGGTTTGCCATAACCCTCGGGAAATGGCCGAAGTGCTCGTAAAATTTTTGCAGGCCCGCCCGCGTCCCGTCCCTCAAAGACGTGTGCGGGGCGGCGTTGTGAAAGGCAATCTCAAACCCCTTAGCCAGGAGGTCCCTGCACCACGCGCGGTACTCCGGGTTTTCACAGGTGTCGCCCCAACCCTCCCGGCCCTTCGTTGTCCAGACCGATTTCGTGGTGAGAAAACCATGGTCATGGAGAAACGCGTACACCGGGGAGACGTTCGAAAGGGTCGAGCGGTCCGTGTCATCCAGTATGGAGAAGGCAAAAGCCTTCCCGTCAGGCCACCTCTCCGGTTTTGCCGCCATAGCCTGGCGGATGCCGTTGTTCACCAAAGTCTCCTCATGCGCCGGCCTGTGAAAGGGATGCCCGTCGCGTGCCGCCGGCCGATGCGTCTCGTGTCGAGTGCGAAATGGTATCATCCTGCCTCGGGATATCCCTGTACCCGGCCAGGGCCACGTCAGACACCAAAAGGGCGGTCCGGAACGCCTCCGATAGAAGGATCTCCCTTTCCCTTTCACGGTGCTCCAGGTATGTGGACAAGCCCACGAGCTCTCTGTCAGGATAGCCCGGATGAACGATGAATTCGCTTATTCCCTCCGGTACCTTTTCGAGCATTGAAATCCACGCCTCCACCGAGATCGGCTTGAACGTGATCCGCTCGTCGACGATGAACAGCGACCTGTCCGGCATGCTGAGCATCCGGGAGATCGCTCTCTGCCGAAGCCAGAGGCACCAGAGGTAGGAGGCAATGCCCACAGGGCGCCTCAGGTAGTGCTGAAGGGCGATCCGGCGGGAATTGGGGCCGAGGGCGATCATCCCGTATTTATGCGTCCGAATCCTCCCGACGCCGGCATCCGTGGCGACGTCGAGAAAGACCTTGTAAAAGCCGGGCAGCCGGTGTTTTCCCATGTGTACGTCTATGTGACTGAAACAGTCGCCCACGAGCCTCCGGCATAGCTCGATCTGGGCCAGCATTTCCGACCTTAGCTCCGATGCATCGATACGGCCGCTCAGAAGCCGGGCGTTGAAGTCTTTATAAAGAAAGCGACCCTCGTTGTTGAGAAGGCTTCTGACCCGTTCTTTCGGAAGCACGGGCTTCCCCACAATCGGATTGAGGTGGCAGCCGACCGAGAGGTAGGGATACCTATCGACTAGCCCGGAGAGCGCCTCCGCGTACGGGCCGTTGACGTTGGCGCTGATGCTCCTTACCGTCCCGAACTCTATGCACTCCTCGATCGCCCGGTTGAGGGCCGCCGTCAGCCCGTACCCGTCTGCGTTGATAATCAGATGTTTTTTCATCCTCCCCCTTTCTGCTCCGCCGTGCGGAGGGAATCCTCTTGTCCGTCATCCTGGGGTGAAGGCCGGACGAGGGATAGCGCCTTTTCCCTGACGTACTGGCCGACCCTGTGCTTCAGTTTCCAGGCGCGTTCGCCGGCATTCCTCAAAGGCACCACGAAGGGGTATTTCGCCCTGAGCACCCTGTATACCGGCGTCTCGACGGCGCCGTACTTCCTCTTGTATTCGCCCCCTCCCCCCATGTGAAAGTTCGTCATACCCCTCGCCTTCCAGTAGCGCATGGCAAACCAGAAGACGGCCTCGTTCGGACAGAGGTGCTGGTGCTCCCTCCAGCTCCCCCCGCCCCAGCCATACATGGTCTTTCCATAGGCCGGGAAGATGTAGGCCGCAATGGAGATGCCTTCCGCGCTTCTCGCCCTCGCGAGGAGGAGATTGCCCGTTGGGTAGAGGTGGCGTATGAGGGCGTTGACCCGCTCAAGGGTGTAACCCGGCTTAAGTGACTGCTTCGCGAAGACGTCCTGCACCTGTGCATAGTAGTCCTCGACAAAGCCTTCGGGGTCGCACGCCGCCACCGTGACGCCGCTTTTCTCGGCCTTCCTTATGGACTTCCGGCAGGAACTTCTCTTCATCGACGCAAAAAGCTCTGCCTCGCTCTTTGAAAGATCGATCATAAAGGTCCTGGAGCGCCGCACCGAGTACGACTCGCCCTCGAAATCCTCGGGCGAAAGCTCAGGGTCGATGATTTCGAAGTGCTGGCAGCCGAGGTCGGAGAACGCATAAGAGCTGACCGCGTCCAGGGCCTGCGGGCGGGAGACGCCGGGCACGAGATTGAAGCCCATAGACTCGGTGGTCCACCCCCTGAAAGGACTGCCCAGTATCTTGATACCTGCCTTCCTCACGACGAATCCCGTAAAGTATCCGACCGTCTCCTTCTCTTCCGTCAGTCGCAGAATGACGGGTGCGGCCCTTTGTGTCTCTGCGATGAAATTGAGCCACGGCAACGTCTGGAAGAGGGTTCTGTCCTCGAAGCGGTCGAGTTCTTCCCAGTCAACATCCTTTGCGAGGCTTACCTTCATCATCGTTTCGCTCCTTCCTGTGTGTGACGAGCCCGCGACCTGGTCGGCCGGACCGATCATCCGGACGGGGCTGCGGTCCGACCGGTCAGGTCGAGGTAGAACCGGCCGAGTTTCGAGGCCTCTTTTTCCCAGACATAGTGCTCCAGGGCGATCGTTCGGAGCCTTTGGCCGGGGTCATCCCCCGCCTCCATGCGGTCCAGCATGGCGATCACGGCGTCCGCAAAGGTGTCCGGGGTTCCGCCCGAGATGGAGGCGATGCCGGCGCCGGCGACGTCGGCCATGGAGAAGAGCCGGTCCAGCACCGGCATCGTCGAGGTGACGACCGCGCAGCGGCAGGCCATGTACTCGAAGACCTTCACCGGAACGGCCACCTTCAGGTTTTCCGTGGGGAAAGGATGAACGTCGAGGCCTATCCGCGAATCGGAGAGCACCGCCGGTACCCGGTCATATGGTATGGACCCCATTAGATCGGTCTGCGCGGGGACGAGGGGCTTCACGAAACGATGGGTTTCCGGATGAAGACCGGCGATGCAGGTCCGGATATGCGGCCTTCTCGCATGAAGGATGTGGAGCGTTTCCGCCAGGAAAGAGGCCCGAGGGTGTGAGAGGGCGCCGAAATGGAGAAGATCGTAGGTCCGATCCCGAGGCGGTTTGAAGGCCTCCGATGCCGCCCTGTAGAAATCGAGGGAGGGGAAGTTGTAGAGGGCCGTTTTCCGCGCATGGCTGAAATGGTCCGCAAGGGGCTGCGTGACGGCCGAGATCCCGCTCACGGGCCTCGCGAAGAGGTCCTCAAACCGGTGCACGACGGCCTTTACGAAGGGCTTGCACGCCGGGGGGATATAGCTTCTGATGCTCACGAGCCCCGCGAAGTCTTCGTGGACGTCGTAGACGACCTTCACCTTCCGCCATCGCAGCCGGAGGAGGGGAACAACCTGAAGTAGCTCCAGGTCATGGATATGAACGATGTCAGGTTTGGTTTTCGACGCGTACGCTTGCGCGATCCATGGTTGGAAGAGATAGCGGTGAAGAAGGCCCCCGGCATTCGGCGTCCTGATGATGCGTATGCCGTTTTCGTTTCCCGGCGGATCGGGATCGGGGCCGACCACGGTCACCTCGGCCCCCATGGCCTTGGCGCTCCGCGCCTGCTTGTCATAGATGCGGTGGTCCCTGGCCGTGTGACCTGTCGTCATGAAGACTACCGTGATGCCCTGCAGCATCTTACAACTGGTGGAAGCTGATGAGGTCAATTTTGCTCCTGGCCCATATTTCGGGAAAACCGGGCGACAGCAGGATCGAGCGCTCCCTCCGGCGCTCCTCCACGTATACGGCGTGGCGGCGGAGCGCGTCGTCAGGGTGCCCGGGGTGACAATAGATCTCGCTCGTCCCGGTGGGGAGGTTCTTCGCGATCAGACACCAGACCCCGGCGTCGGCCTTTGTCCCCCCGTTTCCGTGACCCACCGATACGAGACGGTCGGCCATCTTCAGTCCGCTCCTGCGGGCGATGCGGGCGAGGCAGAGCGTGTAGAAATGCGTCATCGCGGTCTGGGGATGGGTCGAATAGTGAAGCGCCGCGCGGGGTATCGGCCTCTCACATTCAAGGTCGATGCGGTGCCGCGGCGCACGGATCTTACTCACCCCCGTCTCCTTTGCGATCTTCACGAACGTCGAAAAGAAACAGGGGTGGAGGTGGCTGTTCTGGTGGCTGTCAAGGTGAGTGACGGGCACACCCATCCGGAGGACCTTCTCGACCTGCCTGGTCAGCTCGACGACCAGCTCATCCTTCCTGATGTACCCCCGTCGCAGCCTGGGCAGGAACTGCCGCCCCCAGAACTCGCCCTCGGGATTGAGCAGGCTTGGAACCTCCCGGGGAAGGGAAATGGGCTTCCCTACGACGGGATTGAGATGGACGCCGATGGATATGTGCGGAAAAGTCGCCTGAAACAGGGGGGTCTGGTTTGCCGCCTGAAAATTGCTGTTGACGCTGACGCTCGTGATGGCCGAAGCAGCGGCGGCCTCGAAGAGGGCGAGATTGATGCCGTAAGTAAAACCAAACCCATCCCCGTTGATGATCAGTCTTCTCTGTCGAGCTGTTTCCATATAGTCAACCTCCCAAAGGGCTAATCAGCCCTCCGATAGCTTCATGGGCCTGCAAGCCGGGTCCGACAGGTTACCTCCACCTGTTGCTGCCTGCGCCTCCACCAGTCCTCAACCTCGCTCATCGAGCCGACGAATGCCCCCTGGGAGATCGCCCAATCGATAATCTCTTCGTATGTCTGCAAAAGCGCCGGGTAGCGCCTGTCGTTGACCGAATCCGAGTGCCATAGAATGGCGGCCGCTCCCCCCCATTTCTTGACTTCGTCGAGCACCTTTACAGATTCACGGACGCGCTCCTCGTGTGACCACCCCAAGCGAAGGATCCCTTTATCCTGTATGACAAGGGGCAACTCCAGAATACCGAGCGGCCGGTTATGTTTCAGGCTGAAGGGTCTGTAGGGGTGCGCGATGAGGGCGCGGAATCCGAGGCCGAGGTTGAAGCCGCAGGTGGAATCGTTCGCGATCCCCGCCCGTTCCTGGGCTTCCCACGTGTCGGGGATATGAAAACGAAGGCGATGCTGCCGCACGCTTCTTATGTCTCTCTTTGTGACCTCCTCGACAGACCGCTTCTGCGTCATCAGGACGTCCTCGTCACGATAGCTGTCCACCCCCGCGTGCAGCCCCATCTCCCACCCTGCCCTCTGGAGCTCGCCCACGATCTTGGCAAAGCTGTGCCATCGATTCCCGTAGCGCATCATCTCCCGATATGAGTAGGGGCTATCCAATGGATTTGTCGGTCTTCTCCTCGGGGGAAGAAGGAGGAACGTCGATCTAGCCCCATACCTTTCCTCGCACGAGCATAACCGGTCAAAGAAGGCGGTCTCCGCGGGCCGCGCGAGGTATTTCAGCGGGGCGGCGGCAAGGGAGAGGGCGGCAGCAAGGCCGGATCTCGTCCTCGTCCTCGCCCCTCGCGCGTGAACCGCGCTGAGGAGATTGTTCGACGCGTTTGTCAGTGAAAAACGCGTCAGTGAATCGACGTCGTGGGACAGGGCCACGGCAAAGCCGCGAGGCCGTTCGAAGCCAGCCGCGGGCAGCGTTCGCCGTATCGCCTCCCCGATCAGCCCGATATACATATCCACGAGGGGCCTCCCGTAGAGCGCATGCTCATGGAAGAACGTCCCGGCGGTTATGTGCCTGCCCAGGTCGTCGACCCTCCCCGAGACAAGCTCCTCCATACCCGACACGAGGTGAAAGATGAGGCTCGCCACGTCGAAACCGGCGCGGCCGTCCTCTAATAGCGACCCCGGTTCGCACCTCCCCCCATCAGCGAGGGGCGGACCGGACGGATATTTCACCCTGATAGAACCGTCTATCTCCTCATAGGGCACGAAAAGGTCCCAGTCCCGGCGCGGGGACGGGTCTCCGATCCCGTGACGGATCCTGAAGACATGATCGCCGTTACGTCGGCCCCCATTCTCCTGATCCGTGACCTCGGCCGATATCCCCAGGGATCGGGCGATAAGCTCCCAGGTGTACGCCGCCCGGGCGAGCTTTCCGTCAGGCAGTCTGCTGTCGAGAGATATTATCAATCGCATAGACGATGCCGAAACAGGTGAAGAGTTCGCGGTTGCCATTGGAGTCACCCGAGAACAACGCGTTGATGAGGGTAAACAGGACGAGGGAGCATATCCAGACGATCCAGGGGCTATCTCTGCCATGGTCCCCGAGAAGGGATAGCGCCTTTTTCGCCACGATGAAGAGGAGCACGAGGAAGGCGGACAGGCCCACCATCCCGTTCTCGCACAGGTACTCGGCGAAAACGTTATGCGTGTACACATCGACCTTGCCCAGCTGGTCGTCTCCGTAACCCGCAAGTCTCCGGAAGCCCCCTGTCCCGACCCCGATCAGGGCGGTGGAAAAGGACGATCGAACGGATTCCATGGAGAGGTCCAGGAGGGCCTCCCTCGTCGATTTCGCATCGGATAGGCCATCCATTCTCGCGGAGAACATGTAAAAGTGGTTGTGAAAGACGGAGAAGAACAGTACGAAGAAGAGGGCGACCGAGGCGGTGGCGACCATTGCCCTCGCCTTGCGTCTCGCTGTTAAGAGTTGGTAAAGCCAGGGGAGCACGAGGGCGGATGAAAAGGCGACAAACGGGCCGCGGGCCGCGGAGAAAAAAAGGCCGTACATGTTGAGGCCGAAGACGGGCACGAGGAGGACAAACCTGGAGAGACGCCCGGGGAACGAAAACATGAGTGCGATCGCCGCGATCGCCGCAAAACCTGCTGCCCTGCCAACGGCGAGATATTCCGCTCCGAAGGCCGACGCGTATTGCCAAGGATCCTTGCCGACCGGATCGGTGACAAAGGACTGAATGCAGGCTGCGGACGCAATGGCCAAAACGGCGTAAAAAAAGAGGTTGATGCTGCGCACATTCTGAAATAGCAGCAAGGGCGCGAAACAACCTAAGGCCGTGATCGTGGCGAACCGGAGCACCTTGTCGAGTCCGTAAGCCGGGGACGGTGTATAGACGACGCCGACAAACAGGACCAACGTCACCAGAAGGTAACCGAAAAACAGGCCCCGGCCCTTCTTGAGGGGCTCGATCACGCCCTCCGCCCCCTTTGACACATGGCAGAGGACCAGACCCATAACGGTCAGCATGCCGAAAAGGAGTGTGAGGTCAACGGGAAATTGGGGCAGCCGGGGATCGGCCTTGAAGAGCCCCGCGAAGGAGAAGCAGGCGAACGCGATTTCCGGAAAGCCCAAAAGAAGAAGGGCGAAGATCGCGAGGCCTTCAACCTTAAAGCCGAGGAGGAAGAACAGAAGGCCGAAGGGAAGCAGCATAAGGAGGAACCGCCTGGGCGACGCACTTTCCCTTTGCAGAGGATAGCTTATAGCCTTCATTTCTATAAACACCTTCTTAATAACTTGTAGACACGGGTCATCAGTCCCAGCCCGTTGCCCCATCTGACTCCGTAGTACGGCGTTATCCTGCCGCCGAAGTCCCTCACGAATCTTTCAACGCGCGGTATCATGGACCCCGCATGGTCCAGTTCCTTTAAGCCCAGTTCGCATGAGGCGAACTTCACGGCCTCCCAGAAGCAGAAGGGCCCGGCAAAGGCGTTGCCCTTTTCCGGGTAGTGGCCGGCGAGGAGCGTATAGGCGCGCTTCTCGTCCCAGACCAGGAAATATGCGGCGAGGGGATTATCGGCGTTGTCCGTGCAAAGGAAGCTCCGGCAGGTATTCCGCTTGCTCAATTCTTTCTCGTAGCGCCGCACCAGACTTTCGGGAAAGTCTATCCCCTGCGTCTTGTACGTCTCCTTTATGAGGGGGACTATCTCGTCGAAAGTGGCGCTTGTCTTGACTTTCAGGCCGGAAGACGCGGCCTTCTTTATGTTCTGGGTTCTTTGCCTGCTCATGTTCCTGAGGGTCTTGTCGAGATCCGAGATGTCGAGGATATACGTGTAACCTATGTAGACATCGAAGCCGTCCCAGATGAACGGCTGCAGGTCGGTGACCGCGTGGTGAAAAGAGACCGTCCCCCACCGGTAGTACTTCTTGAGGGAAGCGGCGAGGGTTGCCGAGACGTCTTTCTCCTTGGATGTCCTCGTCACCGTCTTTCCGTCGGCTTCTCTGTATATCAGGCCGGAATAAGGGGCAAAAGAGGGTGTTGCGACGGTCTTCTGGGAGGAGAACGCCCGGTAGGGGGCGGCAAAGCCCCCCATCAACGTGCTCCCTTCGTATATGCCCAGGATATCGTACTTCCCACCCCACGCATCCAGCCAATATGTCTTGTGGAAGATCGTGCCGGCCGGAGAGGATGCGACAAAGGTGTTCCAGGCAGCTCTTGAATCGTCATCGTGGGTCATCGGTTTGAGTTCCAAAATAGCCTCCTTTCTGCCTGTGGATCGATCCGGGCTACCACGTTGGCTCCAAGTGATCGAGAAAGTCCGCGAGCGCCCTTAGGCTGTCTTTCGTGACAGACGTGTGGATCGGAAGGAATACGACCTTTTTGTCGGCCTGCTCGCAGTTCGTCAAGGTGGTCCTCTCGTACCAGAGGAACATGCCGTACGGATGGAACGTGTGGACGGACGTGGTAAAACCGTAATCATGCAGTTCCACCTCTTGGGGCCCTACAGAAGTAGCTCTTTGTCTGTTTTGCAAGGAGCCCGAATTCCGAAAGGCTGACGCCGCGGAACAGGAGGATGAGGGCGCCGTAGCTGACCAGGCCGGCAATGACCGAGACGCCGGTCCGCACGACCGCCGAAGGGGCGATATGCCTGCAGAAATAAAGGATAACGGCCATACCGGCCGAGGCGGAAAACGTCTTGAGGAAGTAGCTCCACCCGAACTCGAAGGGGTACAACCGGTAGGCGCCCCGATACATGATGGCAAACAGCGCCAGGTAGGAGGCGAGGGCCGACCAGGCGGCGGCCATGAAACCGTAGAGGGGTATGAAAATAATATTGAGAATGATATTGAGGACGCACCCGGACAGGAAGTAGGCGAAAAGGGTACCCGTTTTCTTTCGGAAGGCAAAGATCCGCGCCATGATTTGAGTGTATCCATGGATCAGGCTGGCGAGGCCGATATAACCGACCACAGGGAACGCGTCGATGTACTGTGCGGTGGACACAAGGGTGACCAGTTCCTTGTTCAGCATGAACAGCGCGATCAGGCAGGGTACCCCGGCCAGGGTGTAATAGCGGAGCATACGGCCCACGTACGAGACTGCTATCGCGGGGCCACGCTCCTCCAGGCTTCTGTAGATCACGGGGTCGGCAACCGTCGCGAGCACCAGGAACACAAGTTGCATTGCCTGCCAGGCGACCGTGTATCCTATGTTGTAGATTCCCACGTCCGAGGCGGATGAATAAATCCGTATGAAGTACCGGTCGGAAAAATTCAAAACCATGGCGGTGATCTGCATCGCCAGATAGGGCAGGCCGTAAGTCAGCACATCTCTCAGTATTGCCCGCGAGAACCGGGACTTCGCAAAGAGCGCCCGCAAGGTGTGATGGTGGAGCCAGGCGAAGACGAGCAGGATGATGACGATCGGCACATTGAGACCGATCAGGAAACCGAGCATGCCCAGCCTCATGGGCAGCGCAAGAAGCAGGCCGGCCACGAGTCCCCCCAGGACCCTGGTCAGAGCGAGGGTGCTGTACACCCTTGACCGGCCCTTAACCCAATAGACGGAAGCGACAGGGGTAAGGATACTGAGAAAAGCCGCCCCGGTCACCGCCGTGACAAGTAGGGGGAAGAGTCCGGGGCTCACCATGTGCCTCAAGCCGACGAGGAGGCCGAGGGAGATAAGAGTCATGGCGAGGACGACGAGCCCCTCTGACGCGATCATCGTGTACGCGAGTTCCAGATATCGGCCCTTTGCCTTGTATTCCGGCAAGAGCCGCACGACGGATCTTTCGATCCACAACCCCCCCAGCAGACCCAGGAGGAGATAGATGCCATGGGCGAGTATGAAGTTGCCGTATTCGCCGGGCGAGAAGAGCTTACTGAGAAAAGAGGCCGTGATGATCCCGACCATGCCCTGAATGGCTATGGTAGGAAAATAAAGGAAAAGATCGGAAACTGTTCTCTCCGCAAGACCGGGAGGCGGGGCCTCCCGGGTCGCGTTGGCATTGACGTCCTTCACCTATTCACCCCGCTGTGTTCCCGATCCGTGTTGGCCCTCATCCTCTGCATATACTTCTCCTGAAAAACGAAGATAAGGTTTTCATTGCGACGCGTCCGTGACCGGAAGCCCATCCTACAAGGCCGTCTGCATCCCAGCGTGGACAGTCCCGGAGGCATGGAAGTCTCTTATACGGGACACGGTGTAGGCCATCTCTTCTTCCGTGAGAAGGGGCTCCATGGGGAGGCTGAGGACCTCCCCGGCGGCGGCTGCGGTCTCGCCGAGGTTGCCTGCGACCTTGCACCTTCCATCGAAGGTCGCCATTTCGTGGAGGGGGACCTGATAGTAGACCATTGAGCCGATACCGGCCGAGGCCAGGTGGTCCTTCATCCGGTCCCTCTTCCCGCCGGTGATCCTCACCGTGTACTGATGGTATACGTGTTCCATTCCCACACCGGCATCCGGAGGAACGACGGCCCCCAAGCCACGGAGGCCCTCTGTGTAGACCTCGGCCACATGCCTCCTGCGGACGTTGAAGTCATCCACATATTTCAGTTTTGCAAGGAGGATAGCGGCCTGGAGCGTATCGAGGCGCGCATTGTAGCCGATATGCTCCACGTTGTACTTGTCCTTCCCGCCATGTTTGCTGAGCATCCT
>JBEKJU010000010.1:0-29744 GCA_050011095.1 Syntrophorhabdales bacterium | reverse complement strand
GTAGGCGTCAACGGGCATGCGCACGCCCGACCTCAGCTTCGAGAGTACGACGGGGAGGTTGTCTTCAGGAATGGGGAAGACCACGGTGATGGGCTGGAGCTGCGTGATCACGAGGAGACCGGTCGTGTCGGTGGCGTGCACGATGTTCCCCGGATCGACGAGCCTCAAGCCGACCCTCCCGTTGATGGGGGACGTGATCCTGCTATAGACCAGTTGCAACTTGGCATTTTCGATCTGCCCCTGATCGGTCTTGATGGCGCCTTCGTACTGATTGACGAGGTACACTTGTGTATCGAGCTGTTGCTTCGGGATCGAGTCCTGCTTCCAGAGCGTGCGGTAACGCTCCAGGTCGAGTTGGGCGTTTTTGAGAAGTGCCTGGTCGTGCGCCATCTGTCCCTCGGCCTGGAGTAACTGCACCTGGAAGGGCCGCGGGTCTATCGTGGCGAGGAGTTCACCCTTCCGGACTACCTGACCCTCCTTAAAAAAGACCCCCATGAGCTGCCCGTCGACCCTGCTCTTCACGGTGACCGTATAGAGAGGGGTGACCGAGCCGAGGCCGCTGATATAGACATTCATATCCCCTTTTCTCGCAGCCACCGCGGCTACGGGAACGGCCCTGGCCATTGCGCTGCGCTGCGCGGCGGCCTGAGCCCCGGCACTTTTTGCCCTCGCGACAAAGGCGTACGTTCCAAGACCGACAACAAGGACGGCGACCACGACCACCCACGGCCATCTCGGTTTCCGGCCTTCCGTCGACAATTCTTTCCCTTCCGGTTCGCTCTTATCCATTATTGTATAGCCCTCGTTGATGCAATCGCCCTTTAGGCCCTCACCGGCACTCAGGTTCGAGTTTCTCGAGCCCGCTGTTCGCTATGGAATATACCATCTTTGGGGTTCCTTTCACAACCCGTCGGAAACGCCATAGCAATAATCGTGCCGCTATTCTCCGCGGATACGAACGGGTGTCCAGGGGGTACGGGTTAGGCCGGCCACCCACGCAAGCCGGAAGGGGATTTTGTGCGCGCCACTGCCATGGCGCCTTGGCGCGTCCTTGATACGGCGATTGATGTGAAGCCGGATGGGGATTCCGCGAGCGCCCTATTCAGGGTCAGCCCCCCGCCCGCGGGCGTGCTTCGGGCCTCGGTGCCCGCTTCTGTCAGGGGACAATCGACAAAAAGGGACAGCTGCCGTCACCCCCTTCGACAAAAATGTCTCAAAGGCACGGGCCGGGGGAAGGCCTGCCGCCGGAAGAGGCGGCAGACGTTATCTCTTCCGCCCCTTTAAGACCTCTTCGCAGTTCGGCATGTAGTCTCTCGGTGCGATTACCCTGTTGTCACCGGAGATCAGGAGGTCAGGGTACCGCGGGTCTTTCTTCGTGACGCCCCAGTACATGGGGAGCTCGAGCTGATGGTCGCAGGCCCGGATCGTCAAAGGACCGACAGGACTCGTCAGCGTCATGCCTTCGAGGACGTCGATGAACCTTTCCTTATCGACCTTTCTCGCCTTCTTGAACCCCTCAGCGATGAATTGGGCCGTCATATACCCATAAAGCGCCCCGATCCTGGGATACCTCCTGTAGGCCTTCCGGAACTCGCTGACAAAGGCCCTGTTCTCAGGCGTGTCGGGGTAATAGAAGAGGTAATTCGCCGTCCCGTAAACGCCTTCGGGCGCGCTCGGGCCCTGCGGGAGGAGCGTCGAATGCTCGTTTGCCGTGTGCTGGTAGAAGGGCACCTTCTGACTGAGGCCCGTGGCCTTGGCCGCCTTCTGGAAATTCACCATGCCCGACCCGCCTGTCGCCACGATGAGAAAATCCGGTTTTGCCGCGAGGATCTGCGTGATGTAAGGTGTGAAGTCAGCCTCGCCCACCTTCCACCATGACTCGCCGATGCGCCGGACGTTCGGCTTCAGTCTTTTCAGGTTGGTCCAGACCGCTTCCGCAATGGCATGGCCGTACTCATAGTCATCGCCAGCGATCCAGTATCTCACATAGGGCTTTCCTGCGAGGACGATGGCCGCCGCTCTTCCTGTCATCAGGGTGTTCTCATTCATGTTGAACACATAACGGTGCCCCTTTTCACCGACAATCTTCTCGCTCTTCGAATAGGTCACGAAGAAGGGGATCTTTTCCTTCCGGGCAAAATCGGACACAGCGAGGGCGGTTGCGCTGTTGATCGTGCCCATGAGGATATCGACCTTCTCCTTCATTACGAGTTCCTTTGCCATACTCAAACCGATATCGGGCTTGAATTTCTCATCCCTTGTGGCATATTCGATGTTCCTGCCGAGTACGCCGCCTTTGGCATTGATCTTCCGGACGGCAAGGGTGAACCCGTCGAGCACGTCCGAGGTGTACGTCGTGGCGGCCCCCGAATAGGTATCGACAATCCCGACCTTGATCGCCTGGGCGACGGAAGAGGACGGATCGACGAAGAGAAGGCAGGTCCACAACCCCAGAAATATCACAGACAAAAGAGGCTTTCCCATGAGCTTTCCCCTTGTGCAGGTAATGTAGCCCCCCGCAGGTGCCGGAAGAGCCGGTGGGCCATACATAGTGTAGCCAATACTTGCCCGCGTGTCCACAGCCCCGGCCGTAAAACCCCTCGTCGGCGGTGGGCGCGGTAGTATATGCCTGCGACCTTCCCTGTACTGTTTTTTGTTTCAATAGCATGTCACTGATGGTATAATGACGCGTCTGACAATGTGGACGGCAGGTCTGACCAAGCAGCACGGGCAGATTAGGGGAGCCATCCCGGGCCGCCGGAACAAGAAAGCCTGCGGATGACAACTAACATCGCGATGAAGGCATCACTGCCAGCCAAAAAGGAGCATTTTCCATGCGTTACTACGAATATTGGGGTCTTAAGAAACCGCCCTTCGACAATGTCCCCGACCCTTCCATGTATGTCTCGTGTCATACTTCGTCAGAAAACGCCATAGCCGAGACACTTTTTGCCATAGAGGAGGGCAACGACTGTATCTCGGTGATCGTCGGAGACGTGGGCCTGGGAAAGACCCTGTCGCTGCGCGTGGTCATCGACTCCATCGAACGGGAGAAGTACAGGATAGCCTTTGTGGTCAACCCCGATCTTACCTTCGTGCAGCTTTTGAAGGAGATTATCGGCCAGCTCACGGGCCGGCAGTGTGAGTTGAAAAAAAAGGCCGATCTTCTTGAGGCCTTCAACAAGCTCCTTTTCGATACGATGGGTGAGGGGAAGAAGATACTCATTATCGTGGACGAGGCAAATGCAATGCCCTCCTCGAACCTCGAAAAATTGAGGCTATTGACGAACCTTCAGCCCGACGAGAATAATCTCTTCACCATCGTGCTCGCGGGCCAGATCGAGTTCGCGAAGAAACTGGCCCATCCCAAACGGGCGAACCTCTTCCAGAGGATCGGGACATACTGTACGCTGGAAAAGATGGGATCAAAGGAGATGGTCAGGGATTACGTGGAGGCCCGTCTCGCCCTTGCCGGAGGAACGAAGAAGATTTTCACCGATGAGGCGATCGGCCAGTTGTGGGAGTATTCCGAATACGGCGTGCCCCGGCTCATCAACAAGATCTGCAAACTGTCCCTCAAGGCGGGAGAGACAAATCGATTCGAGGAGATCGGTCAAGAGGTGGTGAGGCAGATCGGTGAGCGTTTTCAGAGACTCGGCGCCCGTCCCGGTCAGAAGACGACCGCGAAGAAGAGGCAGGAAAAGCCGACTGATGCGCCGGCGCAGCTCGACGAGCCGAGGGTGATTGCGCAACGGCCGGCACAAACGGTTTCGACCAGTGTCGCACTTGCCGTAGTGCCAGCCGGCGAGGCCCCACCGCCGGCCAGCGATGTTGCCCCGCCCCTCATCGAGGCTTCAGCGCCCGGCGAGACCGCACCGCCCTTCCTTGAGGCCGCACCGCCAACCGGCGACGATCCGCGTGCCGCCGAGGGCCACGACGGGTCCGAGGAAATAGAGGAGGGCAGGAAGGTCCTCGTCTTCACAGGAAGACCCCAGGAGGAGGAACGCCGTGAAGAATCCGCGCCGGCCGAGCCGGCGGCCGCTTTGGGAGAACCTGATGAGACCGGGACCGAGGAAAAGATAACGGTGAGCCGCTATGGCATCGACCTCGGTATCCCCTTCGACGTTGTCACTCAGTTCCAATCTTCGTCGGACGAGCACCGCGTGAAGCTGGCAGGTGTGCTTGCGGCTCAGGCCATGAAAAAACACCCGCAATTGACCGCCAAGTGGGGAGCCGATCCCCTCGTCGTATGGAGCGAGATAAGGGAGGTTATCCTCACGAGGCTGACGCGGCACCAAAACGTCACGGCAAGATAGGTGACGGAAGAGCTGATACCGGGTTGCTTAGGGCTCGGAAGGAAATAAATGAGTCAGATGGCGAAGGATTTTTGGCCGATCGGCGAGGCGCGGAAAGGCCAAACGTACTGGATGTACATGACCTTTTCGCAACGAAGCGGGCGGACAAAAAGACGAGCCAGATGGCCCATTTATTTTCTGACGAGCCCTTATCTTCGGCACCACCATCGCTTTCGGTGGGGTACCCGGGCGACGAGGAGACAACAAAGAGATGGCGAAGATAAGCAACCCGGTATCAACCGTCTCTTTTTTCCAGTTGCTCCAACAGCCTTTCTGCGTTCCTGTTATCGGGATTGACGGAAAGCACGAAGTTCAGCCGGCAGATGACGCCCTTTTTCTCGGCGTCGCTAAGGCGGTCCACGCCTTGGAGCACCTGCATCTTTGCTAGGTTGAAGTTGATGTCCTCCGAGCAGGGATCGATGGATAAGGCCCGCCAATAGGCCGATTCCGCCCGGATGTAATCTCCCATCTCCTCGTAGGCTGAACCCAGGTTGTTCCATGCCTCGCTGATCTCGGCCTCTATGACGAGAGCCCTCTTGTAGCAGACGATCGCGTCTTTGTACCTGCCCTCCTGGAGATGGAGGTTTCCGACCCTGAGAAGCGCCTTCACGTGGTAAGGGTCGAGCGCTAAAACGGCCTGGTACTCACCCATTGCCTCATCGAACATGTCGTGACGGTCGTAGAGGACTGCGAGGGAGAAATGGGGGGCGACGTCGTCGGGGGTCATCTCTATGGCCCTTATGTACTGACCCACGGCACGATGGTAATCGCCCTCCAGCTCATACATGCGAGCGAGATTCATTGCCGCGTCGACGTTTGTGGGCTGCACTGCGAGGGCCCGCTCGTACATCTGCCGGGCGCTCCCGTACCGCTCCATCTTTTCGTATACGTGCGCGAGGTTGTTGTACGGCGCGGCGCTTCCCGGATCGAGGTCGGCCGACCTCTGGAAGCACGTCAGGGCCTCGTCGTAGCTCTTCATCCGAAGATAGAGGAAGCCCAGGTTCGCATGGGCAAAGCCGTGTGACGGGGCGAGCCTGATACACTCTCTGAAGGCGGCAACGGCCCTTTCGATCTGGATCGGGTCGTCCTCGCATCGGCAGCCTTCAATAAACCATTCCCTGGCCGATTTTTCCTTGTCCACGGTAAGTTATTTCATGACAATGGACCGGGTCGGGATCGAATGACCCAGGCCCTCCCGTTCGAGGACAGGCATTCCTCTTCTTCTGTGAATCGAAAAACGTCGTCGATTCCCATCCGAACACCCTTCCTCTTATAGCGTGCGTCACTCCCGGTGCCGAAGGCCTCCTTTTCGCGCTACCGCAGGGTCGCGGGAACCACGGATTGAAGGCCGGAACGCTTGATGACATCATGGTAATGCGTGAAACAAGACTCTATCTCCCCTTTCAGCGCAGGCGGCAGGGCCGCGTTTTTGGGAAGCTCCTTTCTGAGGTATGACAGCGACAGGTTCAGACATTCGGCCACTCCCACGGCGAAATCCTCTGTCTCCACCTCCTCGTCGAGCCTGATCTTCATGCCGTTGTATTCGAAGAGTCCCTCAAAGGGGTCGAGAAACGGGTACAGGTCCGATTTTTCCACGCAGGCCCTCTTGAACGCCCTTTCAAAGCCCCCCTTCCGGGCCAGACCGTCAGCGAACCTTTGAATCTTGCCGAAAACCTTACTTAGGGCTGTGACGAACTCCGTCCGCACGTCCGCCGTCGCCCCACCCTTCTGTTTCTCGGCGAGGGTCACCACCCTTCCGGCGGGGGTCGCTTCTTCCGCCTGAACCTTCCGGTCGGCGGTCCGGCCCGCTGCAACATCCACGTCGGCGCTCCGGCTCGCTGCAACGTCCACGTCGGTGGTCCGGCCCGCTGCAACATCCACGTCGGCGCTCCGGCACGCTGCAACGTCCACGTCGGCGGTCCCTGTCTCTTTCATCGGCGCGGCCGGGAGGCTCCGGTAGACATTGAAGACCGCCCCCTGCCTCATGACCTCCTGCATAAGCGCGGGAACGGCCTTCTGCTCGAAAAAGGAAGAGGTTCCACGCTCGGAGATCACCTGAAGGGCTGCTTCCTGGCCGTCCTTCAGGAAGAGCACCCCGAGGGGCTGATTATTTTTCGTGAAGATCTCGATAAAACCCGTTTCCTTGTCGACCGCGAGTTTCTGGAGGAACCGGTCCATCCGCACGAAATCCGTGCTCAAACCAGTAAAGAGGACCTCGGAGCGGAGCTTGCCCGCGGAGAACTCGACATCCCTCTCCGTTAGCCGATACACGTGAAGCATCGTCTCCGCCTGCTCCGACAGGGCAAAAAGCTCGTCCGCGGCCTCTTCCCCGACGACCGCCGCGGGGTTTGCCTCTTCCCCGACCGCCGCGTCGATCACCCTACCGGAGGAAAGAAAAAACGCCCCCTTCCTGTCGGCCGCCTCGACCACCACGACCCCCGCAAAGCCGCCCGCCTTCAGGGTCGAAAGGAGCCGGCGCACATCCGTATAATCCGCCGATAGATTCTGATGTACTATCTCTCCCTTTGGATATAGCATATCTCTCTTCTCCCGCCCTCTTCACGAGATCGTTATTTGTGGATCCCCGCAGCCTGATCCCTCGCTTCTCTTCGCTTCTGGAGACGCTCGATCGCAGCCCTCACGCTTGTCTGCATCCTTTCTATCGACTCGGCCAGGAGCGTGACCTCCCCTTTTCCCTTGATGTTGATGGTTGCACTAAGGTCCCCCATGCTGATCCGGTCGGCCACTTCCGAGAGGTGGCGAATCGGACGCACGACCGAGGAGGAATAGAAATAGATGACCGCTAGCAGTACCGCAAGGTCGATCAGGACGATGGCCGCGAAAAGCGTGAACCTCTGGTTGTACTGCGACGCGAACCTGTCCTGCATCTGTCCCATCTTGACGACAATTGCCCGTGAAGGTCTCGAAAACTCGTCGATGTATGTCGTCGCCGCGACCACGAGGTTCGTCCCTTTCACCGGTATGGTGACCATGTATTTCCGCCGCGTCCTTCCATCCGCGTCCTTCCAGTTGTAGTAGCCCGATGCCACGGCCTCCAGGCCCGCGTCGAGGATCTTGACGAAATCGGGCAGCCTGGGGGCGAGATCGTGCAGGTCCGTCCCCACGACCTGGGGATTGACGTGGTAATAATTGATGCCCCTGTTGTCGTGTACGGCCGTGTACCCTGTATCGCCGACCCTTTGTACGGCGATCTCGTTCAGCCGCGGGTCGTGCAACAGGGACTTGCCCGGGTGGGCCTTTGCGTAAATCTCGATCTCCGTTGCCACGTCCTCAGCCTTCTGCTGGATCATTCGCTCTCCGAGCCTGTTGAGCGAATCCGTAGACTCCTTCGCGCTCGCCGCGCCAAGCTCCCTCATACTGTCGAGTCCGAGCCCCCTGATGCTCGCGAACTGGAACGTCCCGATCCTCACGTTTGCAAAAAGCATGCACCCGATGATGAGGAAAGCCAGAAGGATAGGGACGAAAATTCCCACTATGAGCCTTGGTAACAGACCTGTTCCGCTCTTGCTGTCGCCGGCCATATGAACCTCCTCTTAGAATTTAATGCTGCAACCTGGCAAGCAGCTCAGTCATCACCCTCGTAAAGACGGCCCTCTTCGAATTGTCCGCGATCTCCTCGCCCACCGCCTGCACGAAAGGCTGCACGCGATTTTCCGGAAATGCATCGATCGATTCTCCGAACTCGGCCATCTTGTCTTCGAGGATGATGGGCGCAATAGGACCCATGATCCTTTTCAGTTCGTGCTCCATTCTCGGAAAGAAATTCCCGTTCATGATCTTTCTCGGAGGCTTTTGCGCCGGCGCCTTCTCGGATGCCTTTTCCAATAAGCCGTCCTGGACCATCTCATAGGCGATCCTGGACGTCTCGAAAAGCTGCCATTCGAGGGCCTCGGCGATCTCCCCGATGGTCCTCGTCCCGTCGGAGAGGGCGAGCACCTTCCACTGAGCCGCCGAAATCTTCTTGTCCCCCGAGGCGTTATCGAAGGGAATCCGAAAGATCGTGTTCGAGGAAGATATCACCTCGGCGATCTTCTTCCATTCCTTTTCCCGGGCGATCCAGCTTTCCAGCAGCTCTTCCGTGGGCGTCGACACGGTCCGCTCCTCGGACGTGACCTGCCAGTCGAACGTGACCTGTCCGGCGTCCCACTCCATCATGGCGAGAATGGCCTCCTCACCGGTCGAGCGGCCGGTCTTCGCATGGACGATGTTCCCCCCCTCGATGTGGACCTCTCCCACGTCGCTCCCCCTGATCAGCACCATGCCTGATTTCTTTCCCGTCAAAAGAGGTCTTAAAAGATCGAAAAGCCTTGTCTTCGAAAGGTCGCCAACGAAATCATTCGGCATACGCGTCTCCTTCCAATGAAATGTCGTCTACCGCACGCCGCCTCTGCATCTTCCTTCTGCATCTAGCGCTCTCGAAAAATTCTCTTGCCCAACGGAAACCTTCTCGTGATGATGGTGACCGGGCACTCTACGACGGACGGATAACCTGCCATACAGCCGCATTCCACCCGTCGTCCCTTCCCCTTAAGTCGTCCGGCCCGTGAATGCGGAAGGGATGTCGCCGCACGTCGATTCCTCTCCCTATCCGCCACCTAATATATTTTACATCATTTTTGTTTCGCTTGCTGTACGTTTTTTTTGTTCAGCCGCGCCTTCAGGCAGCCGCGAACAGATGATTCACGGATCGGTCTTCGTCATCCTGCCAAAGCGCGCGCAATCTGCCCCCGCTCACACCCCGCACCTTAAATACGAAGTCGTACATCAGTATATCCTCCCAGCGGTGTCCTTTGAGGGTGGACCGGGTATCATCAGGCCCGCCGTAAGACTTGCCCGGAATGTAGAACCACGTGAGCACCGCCTCGCCGGAGCGTCTGAGCACTATCCAGTATTTGCCCTTCGTTAGGACCGGCTGGGCCCCGTCGGGCATGCGGAAGGTGATCCAGTCGTAGCCCGGTCTTCGGGCAAGTCCGTCCAGAAAGACAGGGAGGGAGCGCGACCCGTCGAGCCCCGGTTTCCCTTCATCGTCTGCGACAAGGTCGATGTAGATCGTCCCGTCTCCGCCGAACTTGTGCATGGCGAGCGATACCTCCTTCACGGTCATCTCGCTGGCCACGGTGAATGCCTGGGCATAGACATGCCGCGACGTCACGTACTCCGCGGTCTCCGCATCGAGTATCCTCGTACCCCTGTGTCCGGTAATCGTGTAGGCATTGACGAGGTGAGGAAATTCCGTGTTACCGAACTCCACATATCCATCCCTCGGCGGCGCCGGTTTTCTCACCGGGCCGGGACGGTCCGCGCCGACGGGAGGCCCTTCTTCAGGAATTGTGCGATCATCAGGCGGTGGGCGCAAAGTTCCGTGCGGCCGCAAAGCAATCGGAGGGATGGGCCTTTGAGTCACAGGCGCCGGTACCGGTCCGGGGGCAACGACCGTATCAATCCTCGCGGACATCTGGTTGCTCGCCAGATACGCGACGGGCCGGCCGCGACTCCCCTTCGGCCTAACCTCGATATCGTCCTGCACGAAGCTCGCGTCCACCCGGTCCGTATAGGCGGGCGCGTAGGGCACGCCCACCCAGGAATCGACAATGTCCTTGTGGTCGATACCATGAGACTCCTTTACGTGTCTGGAAGAGGTGAACTGCTTCGACTGCCGGGGGTCGTACGAAAGCCAGCCGAGATCGGGAAAGTAGATCTCCACCCAGGCATGGCCGCCCTGCCCCATCGCCTGGACGATCTGTTTGTAATTATCGATGGGCATCCGCCACTGCTTGTTGAGACTCGTGCCGCCGACAATACGGGCGGGGATGCCGGAGGCCCGAAGGAGCGCCACGGAGAGGTGCGCCATGTTCGTACAGTTGCCCGACCCTGTCCGCAGCGTGGAAAGGGCGTCGGAGGCCTCGGGGTTATAGGCATACCTTACGTTGTCCGCCACGTACTCCATGATGGCGGTGACAGCCTCGTACTCGGTGGCTGCGCGGTGCGTCAGCCTGCTCGCCAGAGAGGCGATCTCCGTGCCCGTACTCTGGACGAACTCCGTGGGGCCCAGGTAGTCCCCGTCGAGTGTGGGAAGGCCGCGGAGGGGAAAGGCGGCGCTGCTCTCCATGGCGGAGAGCCTCACCTTGACGACCGCATGGTATGTCATGGTGACCCGCGCATCCCTGTTCAGGTTGTTCCAAGTCACCCTCTTTTTGACGTTGCCCAGCCTGTCGTACTCGTCGGCGGCCGTAGCGGGCAGGGGATCGAAGGCCACTTCAAGGTCCTCGACGCGCTGCGAGACCGCCCTGTTCGAGAACTGGGCAGGGAGTGAGAACGAGACGGTCAGCTCCTTGAGGGGCCGGTCGACGCGCCACGCCATCTCTTTCACGATCCTCACCTTTGTATCGAGGCGGCCTTCGAGGAGGATCGTTTCGGACCATGACGGGCAGGCAAGAAGAAGAGAAAGAAGGGCGGCGAGGGCGAAGACGAATTGGCGCGCCGAACCACCCTCACCCGAAGGACGGCCCCTTCCGGCCAGACCCGTTCCCCCTTTATACCGACCGGTATTGCTCATCGCCGCCTCATGATGGTATAGGTGAGCGACGTTTCGGACCAGTCGGCGGGATCGAGCTGATTGAGCCTCCGGATCAGGTCTTCGAGCATACCCGTGGAGCGTCCGTCGTATACATGAAACATGCCTTCACGAAAACCCAGCGGGATGAGGTCCTCCCTCTGCCTGGTCGCGATAAGCTTGATCCGCTCCTCAGCCGAGGCGCCGCTATGTCCGGGAAGGAGACGCGCCTCCAGCCGGAGCGTGCTGTCCCCGGGGGGGAACACGTGACCGGTTCGGGCCTTCACGAAGTTGTCCCGATAGAGGGAGTTGGGAAGCAGAAGGGTGACGGACCCGTCGGATGCCACGGAAAAGAGATAGATATAGCAGTCCTCTTCGGCCTGATAGAAGAGACGCGCCTCCTCCCCCTCGCCGAAGGTTGTTCGCGAAAGCGACGCCTTGACGGGCAGCCCCTGCCCGCTCTCGGGATAAAGGGGGGCGACCTCCGCCCGGACCCGCATCCTGAACCGATTCCGGTCGGTCTCGTCCCATCCCTCGTGGAGGACCGTCAGGCGGGTCACCTTTCCGCGCACGGCCGCATAGGTCAGGTCTTCCGCTACCTGACCGTTAGAGACGAGGGTGTGGGACCGGATGAACCGTCCCCTTGCCACTTCCACGGCCCTATTCAGGGCATCCCTCTTTGCCCGCTCCCTCACCTCCCTAGGCGAGTCCATTTCACCGAGATAGGCCTCGCCTTCCGACTCGATCACGACGGGCTGTTCCTGGGTGGGCGCCGCAAGGGGCCTCCGGTTTTGTCCGAAGTCATAAGCCGGGAAAAGGAGGAGCACGGCCAGACACCATCCCGCCGCCAAAAGGTGATACCATCCCTCTTTGAGCAGCCTTGCCATATACCGCCTCATCTCGCCAGCACGAACCGTCCCTTCAACTTTTCGGGGTCGGGGTCGATGGCGGGGGTCTGATCGATATTCATTCTCTTCGCCTCATCTTCCACCTGGGGCTTTACGTACTCGTAAATATCCCGCATGCTCTTCTTGCCCTGCTTGATCGCCTTGAGAAAATAGTACGTGAGGATGCCGTGTTCCATGTCGTTCGACGAGGCCGATATCTGATTCTCCCTGGCGGCCGAGAGCACTACCGTGTTCGGGGGCGGGCCCGCGTGGGGGGCTGTCACCACGAGGGGACGCACGCCATTGGCGAGGATGCTTCGCGAGCCGCTGCCGGAAAAACAGGCGTCCAGCACGACCATTACCTCGCTCGCCTCCAGCTTGTCCAGCCTCTCGTACAGGGATGTCAGGCTGTAGCCCGTCTCCTTCAGGTATTGGGCGTCGCCGTCATACGGCACGAGGTAGGCGGAGCCTGTAGACGGCTCGGGCGCCCCGTGTCCGGAATAGTAAATGAAGACCTTGCTTCCCTTTCGCACCCTATTCGGAAGCCATGCCTCGATGGACTTCCGGATATCCGACAGGGTGGCCTGTTGATCGCGAAGGTACTGGATGTTCCTCCGGGCGAACCCCAGGGCCTCCAGGTAGGCCTGGACCGCCCTTGCGTCATCGCGGGAATAGCGGGACTGAGGGACGTTGCCCCTGTACTGCTCTATGCCGATCACCACCGCCGCATCGTTCTCTCCAAAGACCTTCTGCTCATTTCTCAGGGCAGGGGGCGTCACGATGTTCGCGGCCCCGCCCCCGGTCCTGCCCTGCGCGTCCGCCCTCGGCCCGAGCCGCGCGACCCTCATGCCGGGCTCCTCTTCATCGAGGGCGAGCCTGATGGCCGGCCTGACGGAGCAGTGCGTCCTCTCTTCGTCGATACGGAACGAGAGGGGCAGGACGGCGGGGCCAGCGTAACGCCTCGTCACATCAAACGAAAACGAGCATGTTCGCATCTCGCCGGGGTTCAGGGGGCCGATCACAACCCTGTTTTCGCCGAGGACGGCCACATCCCAGTTTGCCGACTCGATGGCCGCCGAAACCTGCCGGGCTGGCGCCCCGCCCGCGTTCCTTACGCTGAGGGTTACCGTGATCTCCTTGCCCTTCGTGATCGCCCTTCTTCCCTCCGCGTCGACGGTTTCCACCCTGGCGACCTGGAGGGACGGGCACACGGGCTCCCTCGCCCCGAACGGCACGAGGGCCGGCGCTGCGGGACGGCCTCGAACGGCCTCCGCGGGGTAAGACGGGTTACCGGCGGCCGGGGGCAGACCCGGCCCGTAATCGCTCGGGACCACGGTGATGATATTCGAGGCAACGGGAAACTCCGGGAACCTCGGGTCCCTTTTTGTGACACCGAAGAACATGGGCGCCCTAGCCTGGTGCTCCCGCATCTCCACCCTGCCGACCGGAGTCTCGACGGAGGCGCCTTCGAGGGCGTCGACGAATCTCTCCCGGTCATGCTGCCCCGCCCTTCTGTACCCCTCGGCCACGAGCCGGGCGGAGACGTAACCGAGGAAGGCGCCTACCCTCGGGTTTCTGTTGTACGCGGCCTTGAAGCTATCGGCAAAGGTGCGGTTTGCGGGCGTGTCCGGATAATAGAACAGATAGTCCGACGTGCCGAGGACCCCGACAGGCGCCCTCCTTCCCTGGCGGATAGCCGCGGAAGGCTCCGTCCCCCAGTGCTGGTAGAAGGGAACGGTCAATCCGAGCGAGGCGGCCGCCCTCTGAAATCTGACTACCTGCGTCGGCCCGGTGGCAATGATCGCGCAGTCAGGCCGGGCCCGGTTTATCTCCTCGATCGTCGCGGGGTAATCCCCTTCCCCGCCCTTCCACCAGGTCTGCCCGATAACGCGCACATCCGGCCTCAACCGTTTCAGCTCCGTCCAGAGACCGGTGGCCAAGGCATGCCCATAGGCTTGATCGTCCCCCGCGATCCAGTAATTGACGAAGGGCTTTTGGGAGAGACCAGCGGCGGCGGCCTGCCCCGCCATAGAGGGCGTACCATCGATCCTGAAAAGATAACGGTGAAGCCTTTCACCCGCTAGTTGTACATGGGAAAAGGTAACGAGAAGGGGCACCCTTTCCGTCCGGCACAGTTCGGATACGGCCCTGGCCGCGCCGCCGTTGCTCGTTCCCACGAGGACGTCGACCCTCTCCCTGCGTATCAATTCCCTCGCGTGGGCGACCGCGAGGAGGGGCCTTGAACCGTCGTCCCGCGTGATGTATTCGATCCGCCTTCCGAGGACCCCTCCGCCGGCGTTGATCTCGTTGACCGCGAGCCTGAAGCCGTCGAGGACGTCATTGGTAAAGACGGTCACCGGGCCGGTGTACGTGTCGACAATCCCCACCCTGATGGGCTCTGCGGCCCAGGCCTGTCCTAGGAGTGCGAGAAGGAGCGCGAGGCCGGCTACGCATAAGGAAAGACGCTTCATGGTCGATCCTCCGTATTCATCCTTTCGAGCAGGAACCTCACCTGGCTGTCTCCCGAGTTGAGCCTCAGGGTCTCGCGGAAGACGTCACGCGCGGCTGCCTCGTCACCTTTCTGGGAGAGCAACATACCGAGGGCCTTCATCAGGGTAGAATCACGGGGAAACCTGGCCGATCCCGCCTTGAGCGCGGCGAGCGCCTTGTCCTCGTCCTTCATCTCCTGGTACGAAAGGGCGAGGAAATGGTAGGTCTCGGGTGCAGGCTCCGCCTTCAGGGACGCCTCGAAGAGGGCGGACGCCTTTCCGTAGTTGCCCTTCTTGAAGTAATCGCCAGCCTCCGCCGCAAGGTCTGCGGCCCTCTTTTGCCGCTCCTCCCCGCTGACCCCGAGATAGGGATCGGAAAGGGCATCAATAATTTTTCCTCCGGGGAGCCTCCCGTCATAGGCCTTCGCGATTGCCACGTTCACAAGGCGCATCTCGCCCACCTCGACCGAGCCCATATAGTTCGCGCCGATCCTCACGGCATCGGCCGAGACGATATTTGAGCCGTTGTCCGCGATATTGTTGTCCCTGATCTCGCCTGAAAAGCCCTTGATGACAATGCCTTCCGTGTTTTGGAAGATGCTGTTCGACACGACCGATGCATCGGTCTTCACAAGCTCGACGGCCCTCCTGTTTCCCGATACCGTGCAGTTCCTGATCGTGACTGAAGGAACGCCCGTCACCGAGATGGCCGTATCGCTGTCGGTGATCACCACGCCCTCGATCAGCCCGCCCGCCCCCGTGAGGCCGAGGGCCGTCGTCGCCCCCTTAATTCTGGCGCCCGTGACGGTGATCGTGCCGTCCTTCACGGAGATACCCTTCCACCGCTTCTCGGTAAGGGACAGGAATTCCGGGGGAGACTCATGCCCCGAAACAGAGAGCCTTCCCATTACCGTGAGGGACGCCCCTCCATCGAAGAGGAGCCGCGCGCCCGGACCTATTGTAAGAGACAATCCCCTCGGCACGGAGAAGTCGTCCTTTACGGTGTAAAGACCCGACAGGACCACATCCCTCGTCAGTTCTCCGGAAAGGATGATCGGCTCTTTCGGGACGAGCGATGCCGGTACCGCATCCTGCCGCACCGATTCGTTTCCCGCCTCGTCAAAGGCCACTACCCTGTAGTAATAGACGATGCCCCGTTCCGGGGATACGTCCTCAAAGGCCGCCTGCTCGGTGGTGGCGAGAGGCGAGAAGCCGCTCAGGGGCTGCGTGCTTCGCAAGATTCTGTAGCCCCTCAGGTCGCCGACCCCCGTGAGGCGCTCCCACGCGAGGGCGATCCTCTCTTCGGTTCCCCTCGCCCTAAGCCCCGCAACCGGGGGCGGTGGTGTAGTGTCGATGGTCACGAGGCCGCTCACGTCGATCCACTCGGTTTCGTTCCCTTCCGCCATCTTCAATGAAACGAGGATGGGCATCTCCCGTGCGTCGTCACCCGGCATGACGCGGTATTCGCCTGTGTAAATGCCGGGTTGGCCCTCCTTCATGAGAATGCCCTTCTTGAAATTCCCGATGTCGAAGGTGGCCACGAGCCCCTTATCTCCCTCGAGGCCGACCCTGATGACCTTGTTCTTTCCGAACGGTCCTTCACTCACGTTGGAAAGCACCTCCCTTACGACCGGTCCCTGGCTCGCGGCCCCGCCCTCCGGGGAGGGGATCTTCTCGTTCAGCTTCTGGCAAAGCTCGTTTATCATCCTGACGGACTGCGAGTCTCTCAGGTTCGCGGCCGCTGAAAAGGCCGACATGGCGGCCCCGAGGGGCGACAGGGGCAGGCCTGTCCCATGATAGCGCACCGATTCCTTGACCCTTATGATCTCCTTGCCTGTTTTTGCGTCGACCATCCAGACCTCCGCCTGAATGGCGAGCTGTGAATAGACAAGGGCGTACATCTTCACGTAATCGGTGACCCTTCCGTAGACGACGGCGTCGCACCCGATGGCGCGGCAAAGCTCCCCTGCCGGCAGATCGGCCAGGGTCTTACCCGATGACTTCTCTAAGGAGACCACCTTCTCGTCGACCCTCGCCAGCTTGACGTCGATATACGGTTTCGAACTGAAATGGTTGTAGAACGCCTTTCGCACCTGCGTCGAAAGTCCCGGCACGCTGACCTCGCTCTGGAAAGGCAGCACCGCCACGATCCGGGGGAGACTGCCCTGGGCCTGGCTATAATGGGGACTGGCCGGTTTGGCCGTCTCCCCGCGCGAATAGGAAACGAGGGCGGCGAGAAGAAACGCTGCCGCGATCAGGCCGCGCAAAGAACGTCTCCGCCCTGAAGGGGCGGCTGTTGGTAGTCGACGCTTCCGCATGGTCGGCACTATTTCAGGACGAATGCAACCTTTGCCTCGGCGATGAACCTCCCCTTTTGATCCGCCGAGAATATTCTGACCGCATCGTCATCCGACACGACAAGGTCGGTAGACCCAGATGTGCCGGACGCCTTGACGACCAGCGCATTCCTGACCCCCCTGGATTCGAGGGCCGCCCTGGCCTTGTCAACGCTGTTCGTATATTCACCGCACCCCCTCTCCACGAGGATCTTTTGACTCACCTTTGACGGGTCGTAGAGCATCTCCCCCTTGACAGTGAGAATCCGATTGATGAGGGCAGGTCTGAAGCTCTGTCCCACGGCATCGACGATCAGGCCGTCGTACATCGCCTCCGGCACCGCCGGCCGGCTGGCGCGGAAGGCCGGCCTCTCCTCGATAATCTCCCTTTTCACGGCAGGATCGCCCAGAATCTTCTGGTAAAGGACGGTCCCGAAGCCCGAAGGTCCTTTTCTGCCCACCTTCAGGATGACGAGGGCCACCCCTTCCTGTTCGTTATACTCCTTGTGGATGACCTCCGCGCCCCTGATAAATCCGGAGACCGCCGTTCTCACCACGTCGTACTGCTCGCTCGCGCCTTTGACGAGCGTATCGCCCGCAACCGATACGCCATGAAGCATTTCGGCAAGCTCCCGATAGGCGATGACCGTTGCGGCCCTCTCGGCCGTGAGCCTCCTTTCTCCCGAACTTACCGCCGTCCGGGAGGGGACGGCCTCGCCGGCCACCACTATATAGTCATCCACGAAGGCCTGCTCGGGAGAGGCGGTCAGCGCCAGATGGTTCTGCAGGAGCCATTCGGTGGCGTGATCGGACCGCTCCCCGGCCGGAGGGCCGGAAAACTGTCTTTCCATTCCCTGCTGCGCAAAGACGGGCGTAAAAATAAAAAATGCTGCAATGACGGTGAGGCTGACAAACAGGTTTCTTCCCATGACTCCTCCCGAGTGAGAAATACCGGTTATCGTGCGTGAATTTTTTGCTGCACCGTCCTCAAGGCGAGGATCGCGGTAGCCCCGTCCACGGGTTTGTCCGGCTCGAAATCGCCTGATGTATCGGCCTCCATGATGCCGTGGGACGTGACGGAGACCACCGCGTTGTAGAACCGCGACGTCGGTCCTATATCGCGGAAGGGTGATTTTTCCTGACCTAGGTACCGTATCGGCATCGCTTCATCCCCCTGCGCCCGTGAAAGCAGGTCCTCCAGGACGAAGGCCATCTCCCCCCGCGAAACCCTGTCCCTCGGCTCGAAGAGGTACGCCCTGGACGTCCCGTGGTATTTCAGTTCCAGGCCGCGGACCCCGCATTTCATCACGGTAAGGATATCTCCCCTGAAAGGGCTGCCCGCGACATCGGCCGGGACGGTATCGAAAGGGGCGCCCACGGGGCGGCAAAGAGGCGTACCCAGGCCCAGTTCGTCAACGAGGAGGGCGGACAAATCCTCCCTGGTCACGAAGTCCTGCAGAACGATCCTTTTGCCCGCATTGCCCACGGTGATGCCCGCCAGGGCGCGGCTCGTTCTGTCTGCCTTCTTCCACGCCCGGTCCGCCGGGCCAAGCCACCTTCCTTCCTTCTTCGCATTCAGGACGCGGGCAAACAGGTCTCGTCCCTTCTCGAACTCATGGGCCTTCACATACGATAGACCCATATAGTAATCGAGCGCCTCGCGGCCTTCGTAATAGACTAGCATCCTTTCGTCCGGCCTGATGAGCCTCGCGCGCTCATATTCGCCCTCCACGTCGGAGACCCAATGTTTCCCGCCGAGGATCGTGGTGAGCCTGATCGTCGTGAGGGCAGTGTTAAATGCGTCATCATCGGTCCGGCTGAGCCTCTCCGCCTCCCTGAGAAGGCCGAGGGCCTTCAATTTTTCCGCCTTCGCCTGCTCCGCATCGGCCGCCGCAGCAGACCTTTCCGCGTGGATCAGACCGAGCCCCGCGTATGAGGGCCCGTACTTCTCATCACAATAGACGGACCTCTCCAATTCGCTCTCCGAAAGGGGCAGCTCATCCCGCTCAAGGGCCTCCATGGCCCGGAAGTAATGGTGCGCTGCCGTGTCACCGGGAGCGGTGCATCGCGATACCGGCCGCGCCGTGCAAGACAAGAGGCCGGCTGAGACCAGGACCGTCAGACCTAAGACGCAAAACCGAAGCTTTTTCATTATTTTCTACCCCCATGCGCGAGCCGTCTCCCTTATGATTCCGTCGCTCCAAATTGCAACGCAAAGTTATATTTGTACACTTGCGCAACCTGACCGAGCATGACACGTGACCACTCCCGGGTCTTTTCGGAGAAAAACCATGTACTCGGAACATGCAATATTTGCGCCGGCGACCTCCAGGCCGCCGCGCCGTGGCAGGGGTGTATCAGCGCACAAAACTGATGGTTTAAGGGGAAATTATTTCCGTGAAAGGGGAAAAATGTTCCTGAAGCGGCCTTTAGCCGTCCGGGACGGGTGGGTCCGCCACGTCCCTCCGTAGGCGCTACGGGTTAGCCTTGCCTTCCTTCAGATACCTCTCTCTTCGTGACCATGGCGCTATTCCTCTCACACTATGAGTCGGCAATAGAGCCGTCTGCGCCAGAGAGGGGCGTCATGGAATCACGGAAGAAAATCATCCTCGGCCTCAGGCGGGCGGCGATGGTCGAGGGTGAGCGATAATGGTCTTATCCGGCAGCCTACTCGTGCACCGTGATTACGCAGTTTTGCCCACCGTGATCGTTCGGGATCCTGTCCGGGCAACCTGGGTCATCCCTCCACTCGCCGTCCACGACGAAACGATACTGATGTACCCCTGGGGGAACGATTATTCTAGCTTTCCAGATGCCTTCGGCGTTCCTCGTCATGAGGCGATCTGTCGGGTTCCAGTCATTGAAGGTGCCCGCCACGAAAACATTGTGCGCCTCAGGCGCGTGGAGCGTGAATTCAATTCGCTTCCTCGAGGGCTGCGGGTCCTTCGTGGCGGTCGCTTGCCCTTTCTTGACGGCCTGCCCTTTTACGGTTTCTCTCGTCCTCATTCGAACCTCCCCGTGATTTTTATTCCTAACCAAATATAAGGCCTTCCCGTGTTCCCTGCCATCCGGACATTACCGGTCCTCTTCCACGTAACTGGGCGCTTTCGGTGCGCCATTTCTGATTCATGAATTATTGTCAGGTGTTTATTAGCTTCCTTCATGTGACATATGAGCTGTTTTGGATAGCGGTTTCTTCACTCCGGCCGAGTCCCTCCCGTGAACCCCCACCTCATAAAGGTGCCGCAAAAGATCGGCCGGGTCCTCGTAGACCCTGTATGCCCCGGCGCGAAAAAGCTCATCCTCCCCGTATCCGCCCGAGAGCATGCCGATCCCGAGCGCCCCGGCGCGGCGCGCCGCCAGAAGGTCCCACACGGCGTCACCCACTATCATGCACGTCCCCACAGGGACACCGAGCTGTCGCACGGCCATAAGGAAAAGGCCGGGATCGGGCTTTCCTTCCGAAACCTGATCTCCCGTGACTACCGGTATGTCGGAGCCTATGCCCAGCATCTCGAGCGATGCGCGGGCCCGTTCAAAGGAACTGCTTGTGGCGATCGTCCATGGCACGGACAGGCTTGAGAGGCAGGATAAGAGATCCAGCGCGCCGGGCAAGGGACGCACCTCGGGTGCGCGTTTAAGATAGGCCTCTGTGTGGAGGTTCCTCAGATGGTCTTCCTCTTCCGACGTCAGGCAGTGGCCCGTCTCTCTTTCGAAGGTATGAACGATCAGGCGATCACCCATACCCATTTGCCGATGGATGCGCCAATTCGAGACCTCGAGGCCCATCTTGTCGACCGCCTCGCGCCAGGCCATGACGTGATGGTAGACGCTGTCGACGAGGGTACCGTCGAGATCGAACAGAAAGGCAGGCGTCTTCCGGGTTGCGATCCTTGAGTTCTCTCGCTTCATGCATCACCCCTTGGAACGGCGGACTCTCTGCCTCTTTCGCGCGGACGTGCCAGCGCGACATACTATTGGAATTGTATGACCTGAAATGGGAAAGGTAAAGTCGGACCCCCCTTGTGTGCGACAGAAATCCTGAACCCCCCCTCGACCGGACAACCGCTCGGGGGGGGGTTCAGGATTTTCGAGGACTAGCGCTCCTCGAGCGGCACATAACCGCCCCCCGGCGGGGGGTTGTAACTGTCGGTCCCGACCACCGTGTTGGAGCCGGGCTGCCGCCAGTAGTAGTTTTTGTTCTGCGTCCAGGTGTTGATGGTTAACCCTCTCTTGGACTGAAATGGTGCCGAAAGATGCCTTGACATCATGGTCTTGCCTCCCCTGTCACCGATAGCCGGAGGGCGGTGCCATGTCCGGCGCAATCATTGGCCCTGGGTATTCGGGAAGTTTTGCGTTACCATTTATAGTATAAGCGATACCGAATTGCATCTACTCACCCAATACTTCCCTGATGGTTCTTGCGATTTCTCTCTTTGTGAGCGGCTTCATCACGAACGCGCTGATGCCCGCGGCCTTTGCCTGATCCGCGTTGACCAGGTGACTGAACCCGGTGCAGAGGATGACAGGCATATCCGGTCGCAAGGCAAGGACCTTTCTGACAAGCTCCAAGCCTGTCATTTCCGGCATGGTCTGGTCCGTCATGATCAGGTCATAAGCAGTAGGATCTGTTTTGAGTGCGGCGAGCGCATCGACGCTACTGGTTCTGGTGGTTACCCTGTAACCCAACTCTTCAAGAAGTTCCCGCCCCATCTCAACGATGGCTTCTTCGTCGTCTACGAAGAGGACCCTTTCGTGTCCAGTGGGAATGGCATCCTCTCTCCCTGTCTCAGTTGGCGCAACTTCAGCCACTTTAGGGAGATAGACAGTAAAGGCCGAGCCTTTGCCCGGCTCGCTTTCCACTGTGATATACCCCTCGTGCTGCTTCACAATACCATCGACGACAGAGAGACCGAGCCCGGTGCCCTCTCCCGGTTTTTTCGTCGTAAAAAAGGGATCGAATATTCTATCGATAATATCCCGCGGCATCCCCGTGCCCGTATCCCGCACGGCCAGTTTCATATAAAGCCCGCATTTTATACCCTGAGAGTTCCCTTTTGAGGGCGAGACACTGAAGTCGGACAACTCCACATCGAGGATACCTCCCCTCTCCCGCATGGCATGAGCGCTGTTGGCACAAAGATTCATGACCACTTGTTGGATCTGAATGGGATCGGCGAAAATAAAGCCGGACTCACTTGTGACATTGACCCTGATGCTGATAGTCGTCGGTATGGAAGCCCGGAGCAGCTTGGCAGTCTCCTTCACAATGCTGCTCAGGGGCAAAGGCTTCTTCTCCTGCTTTGTTTGACGGGAGAAGGTGAGCATGCGTTTCACCAGTTCCCTGCCTCTTATTCCCGCGTCGAGGACCCTCGCAAGCTGGCGCTGCACCCCGGAATCTCGGGGAATCCTGTCTTTGGCTATTTCTGTAAAACCTATTATAGCCGCCAGCATATTATTGAAATCGTGCGCGATGCCTCCTGCAAGGGTGCCCAGGGCCTCCATCTTCTGGGCTTGCCGAAGCTGGGCTTCTGCCTGCTCCCGCTCCATGGTCTCCTGCTTCAGCCTGTCAAACGCCTGTTGAAGCTCTTCTGTCCTCTCCTGGACTCGTTGTTCAAGTTCGTCGCGTGCTCTCCGGAGCTCCTCTTCTGCCCGTTTGCGCTGGAACGCCTCCACAAGAGCCGGGGCAAGTGCCTCGACGGCATCGACGTGATCGTGACTATATCCGCCGTCACCGTTGCCCAGGGCGATTATTCCCATGACCCGCCCTTCGTTCATCAATGGGACGCCGAGAAACGCCGTGAGCGGCGGGTGGCCTTCCGGGGTGCCGATGCTATCGGGGTGTTCCGCGGGGGCATTGGTGCAAAGGCTCCTGCCGTCCTGAAGTACCCGGCCGCAGAGCCCTTCTATCTTGAAATCGCCGGGTGATCGCCGATGCCCGGTCTTACCGTACATGGCGCACTGCTCCCAGCCCGGATCGCTTATGGCGATGTAGTGAAGAAGACCATCGGGTCCTATTTCTCCGATAAAGCCGAACGCGCTTTTGGTAAGCTCTTCGGCCACGGCGAGGCAGGTCCGTCCCAGGTCCTCTTCCGTCCTGGCGCTCAGGGCTTCCTGAAAGACCCTGTTGGTTCCCCTTACAATCGCAGTGTGCAGTGCTATTTCGGCTTCCGCTCGTTTGCGTTCTATAATGTCCCGGAAGACGAGCACGACGCCGGTAGTCCTGCCGCCCGCATCCGCAATGGGGGCACCGCTGTCGTCGATAGGGACTTCCCTCCCATCCTTCCTTACAAGGAGCGTGTGATTGGCGAGGCCGACAATCATTCCTTCCCGGAGCACCCTAACAACAGGGCTTTCTACCTCCCTGCGGGTCTGCTCATTGATGATATTGAAGACCTTCGCCACCCGTTCTCCCGTCGCCACATCAAGGGTCCAACCGGTCAACTTTTCCGCCACGGCGTTCATAAATGTAATTCTGCCTGCATCATCCGTTGCGATAACCGCGTCACCGATGCTCGAAAGAGTGGCCGCCCAGCGTTGTTCGCTATCCCGGAGGGCAATCTCCGCGCGCCTGCGCACCACGATTTCCTGCTCAAGCTTCTCATTGGATGCCCTCAGCGAATGGGTTCGTTCCTCTACCAGGTCCTCCAGATGACCCTGGTGGCGCCTTAGCTCCTGTTCTGTGGATATTCTGCCCATGGTTGATCCCGCTATCCCGGCGAGGGCGAGGTAGAGGTTGAGGATTTCCGCAGAAACGGGTTCTCCTTGCTTGTGGGCGACGATCATCACCGCCCTGGTCTGATTCAGCTCTGTCAAGGGCAGGAAGGTGGCCGCATAGGGCTCGGAAAGCACGACAGTGTCGGAGGCCAGAAATCCGCTGCTGAACACGTCATGGATATTCTCTGCCGTCTTTTCCATAAGGACCATTCCATGGAGGTCCTTGTCGAGCCTGGTACAGTTCTGAAGGAAAATCTCCTTGTCCGTCCCTATTCCGGCAAAGGCGACCCATTCCGCGCGAAAATAGTTAACGATGATCTTACCCAGCTCTTCCAGGACGTTCTGGCTGGTAGTCAACCGGACAATATACTGGGCTGCCCTTATGAAACTCTCAGTATAATGCGCTCCGTATGAATCGTCTTTTTCCATGGCTCAATCCTGCCGTAACGGCTGAAGATAAAGGCTCTCCAGGAAATGCTCCTCAAACTCGGGCACCTGCGAAAGATTGACGAGGGTGGTCTTATCGTGCTTTAGGGATTCCAGGTAATCGCTTCCATCAGCCGACAGAAGAAGGGACTCACATCCCATCAGCGCGGCACTGCCCCACAGCTCCACTCGTTCGGACGATACTCCAGGCAAGAGGCCTATAGCCTGGGCATTGCGTATGTCCAGGAACCGTCCAAAACTTCCGCACACACAAGTGCGCTGCAACCCGTCGGCATCCATGCCGGCTAATTTCAACAGCACCCTTACCCCGGCGCCTATGGCAGCCTTTGCCCGCTGAAATACATCAACATCCCGGTTATTAAGAACAATGTCAGGGAGACCCTGAGCAACGACGAATCCCAAATCCTGCATGCCCTCTGCCAGTTTCCCCTTGTTGCTTAAGTGTCCCGCCCGTACCAGATTGGCAACAATATCCACTATGCCCGAGCCGCAAATCCCGCGGGCCGCGCCGCCTCCCACAACGTGGACCATCGGTGTGGAATCGCCGTTCAGCTCGTCGACCCTATAGATGGCGCCGGGTTCCGCCGGCATTCCGTATCTGATCCCCCAGCCCTCAAAGGCAGGCCCCCCGGGCGCGGATGTCACCCATAGTCTCGTGCCATCCCACAGCGCTATTTCCGAGTTTGTGCCGTAATCGATGAGCAGGCCCGTTCCCTCGCCTTCGGTAAGCCCTGTGGCCACGATGTCGGCCAAAAGATCGGATCCGACAAAGCCGCCGATAGGCTGAACGATCTCCAAAGAGACATCAGCATTCAGGCGACCGCTTTTGAACCACTCTTGTCCCTCCTCGGGGCGGCAATCGACAGCGGCTGTCCAGTACTCCGGGCGGAGCAGAAGGTCGGCATTCTTCTCTACCAGAAGCGTGAGCATCGCCGTGTTGCCCACGACCGAGATATGGTGTATTTTCCGGAAATCATACCCTTCTCCCGAGCACATGGAGAAGATGCCATCTTCTATGGAGTCCCTCACCATCCGGCTCATTTCTAACGCCTGCGTCGAAGACCCGCATGCCGAAATCAGTCTTGTCATTACATCAGAGCCGCGGCAGGATTGCCGATTAGGCCCGAGAACGGAGGAAAGACGGCGCGCTCTCTTCATGTCCCACAGAGACATGCTTATGTTCGTAGTTCCCAGGTCGAGCGCAACACCGTAGGATTCCCGACCGTTGCCGGGCGCTCTCCCTTTAAGCGGGCGGGTGATTAATCGGCGCTCAGGAGGATCTTCGACAATCAACCTCCTCCAATTGGATTTGGGGGCAGGATTGACGATCCTGATACGGAGGTCCTCTACAGGCATTACCCGGCAGGCGAGGCGTATCCCGTCGCGAAGCTCCTCCTCGGTAAGCATGATTAGTTCATTCTCTCCCGGCCCGTTGGCGTTTCCCTCCTCGATCCGGACACGGCAGAGGCCACACGCACCTGACCCGTTGCAGCCTGAACGAACCTTGAGATCCGTAGTGTCAAGGGCATCGCGAAGAGAAAGCCCCGGCTCAACAGTGATGACCCGCCTCTCTCCCTGGCCTATAATAGTTAGACGGGGCAGGCGATCAGCGCTCATGCCGTAATGCCTCGACCATGGCGGCTACATTCTCCCCTCTCGACTCGGGTGGAATCTCACAGCCCGATGACAGGATAAAGCCTCCCCGCCGGGCAAACGATTTCGTGAGCATTGAAGCCTGAGCCCCGATCTCCTCGGGACTGCCCTCCACAAAAGAGAGGCTTTTTATGTTACCATCGAGGCATGCGCGGGGAAGGCAACGCTCCGCCTCCCGGGGCGCGACACAGTAGTCGAAATTGGCTATATCGACTCCAGCCTGCGGGTAGAATGGTAGGATGGTTTGTGTCGGACCGGCAATATGAAGCCAATTCGCCACAGCGCCCGCCCTGCGGAACGTCTCACAGACCGTCTTCAGACGGGGAAGCTCGAATTCGCGAAAAAACTGGTAGGGCACTACGGCAGGGGAGGCGAAGGGGTCAAAGACGATGGGAAGATGCGCTCCAGCCTGGATCTGGGCCAGGCCGAACCTCGTGATTACCTCGGCTGAAAAATCGATCAGGCTTCCCAGACGTTCAGGCTCATCGATCGCCATATAAAGGGTTGCTTCAGCACCAAGCAATTGAGAAGCAAGCGTGAGGGGGCCTAAAACGCAGCCTACGATCAGGTATTCATCACCAAGATCCCGCCGCAGTATCCTTAATGCCTTCAGCATTTCCGGCATGCGGCCGGCCCTAAGAGGGTCGGGCGCGGAGGAGACGCTCCAATCGCCCTCCCTTGTGAAAGCATACTGTTCTATCACAGGATATTGACCCTTCCTGTATCGCAGCACCGACCCAAGCGCCTCGGTCTCCACATTAACGTCCATCACCGTAAAGACCGCATCGTAGCGGTACTTTTCGAGGGCCTTCATTTGACATAGAGCGATCAGTTCTCCGTCCTGCACGTACGCATCCAGGGCAACGCCCGAAATAGCTGCCGCATGGCCGAAAACCTGCGGAATAACGGGCAATTGATCGGGTTCCTCAAAGCGGATGGCGGAGACGACGCGCTCAAGGCTATTCATCGTCCGCCTCCTTCAGGATACGCGCAATGTAACGGGCGCCATCAAAGGCCGATTCCGCCACGTGGTCAACGTTCAACTTTTCAGGTGTTGACTGCTTCAAGGCTGCCCCGCCGGCAATAACCAACACGTCCCCAAGCCCCCTGCCAACCAACTGCGGTTTCACCTGCTTCACCTCTGTTATTATCGTGGTAATCAGACCACTGATTCCGACGGCAACTGGCTTTTCCCGTTCTACCGTAGCCAACAACCTCTCGAGGGGGCAGTCCTTGCCGCAATCGACTACCCGGTATCCGCTGCCGGTAAGAACCATTTTCACAATGTTCTTCCCCAGATCGTGGACATCCCCTTCCAGCGTGGCAATGACAACCGTGCCTCTTCTTTCAGGTACGGGGACGCCCGCTGGAAACAGGTGTTTCATTACTTCCGTTACCGCCCTCCCGACGAGCATGATCTCCAGTAGATTGAATTGTTCCAATGTGCACTTCGCGTCCAGAGTCGACATGGCGGATTCTACACCGTCCGTAACGATCTGCTCGACACTGACCCCTGAGCCACGAAGGGCCTTGGCCATAGATGCGGCTCCAGTTGCGTCGCCCTCAACCAATGCCTTTATCAGGGAATCCATATTCGAATCGCTCATGATCGAGCCTCCTTAGGCTGTCGGCATCAGAGTTGTTCGGTATAGCGGTTTATTCAGTCGAATAGGATAGTTATTATAAGCTAGATTATCCGGGGGAATCAACCTGGGAAGGGGCGACATCCTCGACGCTGCCGGGGCCTGCATGGAGATCACCGGTAGAAAGGCAGGTAGGGTCACGGATTCAGGGAGGGACCGAACTATCCCAAGGCCCCTGGTGCCTGCTGAGACAGAGCGTATTACGCCAGCCGCTACGTAGCATCACAGATGCCGACCGTAGTGTAGGCCGCTTTGTGAGAGGCCGATTCATGCGTGCAGGAAGGACCACCCACCTTGCTGCTTCTGCAAAACCTCGACTGCGCCGGATTCCGTTTGTTTCAGATTACCGCGCATAATGGTGCTAACACGGCGGATGGACGGAAGGTAGAGTATGGCACGCCTGCTATGTTAGTAGGGAAGGGATCTCGTCGATGAGGCGCATGAGTTCCCTGTCCTTGTCGCTCGCCTTCGCGCGCGAAAACGGAAAAGGAGATATGGGTCGCTGGTAATCTCGTAGTATATCTCGAGACGGGGTTCATATGGTCCCGCGGAGGTTTCGGGCACAGACGAAGAAAGTGATTTTGGCGTTCAAGCTCGACCATGGGGGAAGGATGAAATGGAGGAGGAAAGGGAACCGATGATCTTTTTGGAACCTTTCGATAGCAATACCAGCGACCGGGGAAGGGATTACGTTATCGGGGCCTGCAAGTTCTTGAGAAAACCTCGGATGAACGACGTGGGAGTCAGGTTTTTCGGGGGGCAGGAAGCGCGCCTGCATGTTTTGAGTACCGCTGCGGCACTGGCGGCGGATTTGGAAAGCGGAGATATCCGCATCCCTGAGGATCTTCGGAAAGAGGTGTCGAAGGTGCTTCTTGAGTTCAAATTGTCATGTAGGTGATGATATGCGTGACTGTGAACGCGAATGCAAAGGCGAAGCCTGAGTTATCCGGTTCTACGATTTCCAGCTGGCTTCAAACTGGCGTCACGCTATTATCCGGAGTATAAGGTTTCTGAAAAAACCGAAGATGACGAGGGAAGCTCGCGAGTTCTGCAATAACGACGAGGTATCTGGCGGGCTTGCGCTGCTTATGGCTATAGACCTTGCGGGGGTACTTGAGGTGGCCCTGGAAAGGGGGGATATTCGAATACCGCGGGACCTCAGGAGAGAAGTCAGGGCGGCGATTGAACAATTCAGGCGGACTCATGGAGAGGAGGAGCCGCAGAGGAAGGTGAAGGGGAAACCGGCAGAATTATCGTCGTTTTTCCCGGAGGAATAACGGAGGCGGAAGCTTACGCAGGGAGGGGAGCAGTGGGGGAAAGGGAGAGACGAAGGTCCATCGATGCGACAGATAGAAGGCTGGTTTTTTCTACTGGCATCGATCTACGTAGCGCCTTTGCGACGGACAGGGGGATGTTGCAGTGGTTTTGCTCGAATGCCCTCCCCCTTAAGTGGTCGGCAGATTATATTCAGGAGGGCCTGCGAAAGGAGTGGTGGAATAAGGTCAGGGTCATGGTAGAAATACACGGGGTTCCAGTCGACGAGGATCTCCGTGATTAACGGCTCGGGCCGGGCTCGGTAGACGGGGCCACCCCGGCGTCCCGTTAACGGAACACGTGCTCCTCAGATACCGCTTATCGTGGCACATGCTGTTGAATTTACCCTTGGCAGGAATGACCTATACAAACATACAGGCCAAAAGTTCACAAAGACGCTCAAATCAGGGCGGACAGCCTCAGAATGCCAATGTAGTGCAATCCCACGGTGCGGAGGAACCTGTCGTGAACTAAAACCTCGGAGGTGCATCATGATCTTCGACAAACCGAGCTGTTTTTTCCCTTTGCCGCTCATTTGAAGTGACCCACCCCTGTTCATAAAGGTTGACCTACAGACAAGATAATCACGGTTTTTGACCTACCTGGAGCGCGGTCTTCTCTTTTGCGTCGGCTAATCTCGGGCGTGGTGTATGCTGTCCAGGCGGCTCTTTATGTCGTATGGGACGGGCTATTGACATACATATCCGCCATTATCGCAGCCGTTCTATCAGATCACGACGAAGAAGTTCTTTTTCAAACTGTTTCTGATGCCCCTAAAAATAGGGAATAATTATCTCATTTGCCCGATCGAGGGACCGGGGTGCGCAATGCGCATGGCAGGCAAGGAAATTTATGTTTGCAACCCTGTCGGTTTCTATCCGATAGGGTCCCCCCTGGGAGAAATAGAATGACTTCTTCGGGCCCATCGGGCCGCCATGGGTGTCTTTGATCTAATGCGAAAAAACGTGTACAATTCCGGAATCATTTCGTTGCCAGTTTTACGAGGAAGAAGACGGTATGACGCTTCACAGGAAACCCTATGTGGCCCGATTGGATCAGGTCCGCATCTCCCGGGAAGGTGATACGGTTGTCATCGAATATGTTGACGGATCGGCGGCTGGGAGCCATTTCAAAATCGGGCCTCGGCTTAAAGATGATGAGTGACCGGGAGGTTCTCGATCTGTTCAATGCCGACATTACGGCTAGGGCAAGACGCCCCGTATAGCGCGCAATGGTTTCCCGGCACGGCCCGTCGCCCGCCTCTGCCAACGACGCGATCTCCGGGGGCGCAAGGACCTGGCCCGTTGCCTTTTCATGGTCGGTCATCAT
>JBEKJU010000009.1:0-30099 GCA_050011095.1 Syntrophorhabdales bacterium | reverse complement strand
TTGTCGAAGCACAGGTCTTGAGGGTAGAATCCAAGACAGATGCGCAGAGAAGGAAGGGAAGTTCAGGGGTTGCGGCCTTTAGTTTTGAAGTCGAGAAGAGCGATTTGCCGGAACGCGGATCGGTGGGACAGTTCTAACACAAGCTTCTTTGTTTCTGGTGCCTTTTTTTCCGATTCAGTTGTCGATTTGGAAACGGGCTGCTGTAGGCAAGCAATCATGATGGCGACCGGCCAATGACGCTGCTCACACTAACCTACCGGGAATGGGGCAGCACGCTCTCCAGGCAGAAGCACGTGAGTTGTCTCACCGAACCCCACTGGGCGCAGACCGCGGGCAACGGACATCTGTCGCAGAGAGTTCCGAGATCGGCTTTGGTCACCCCGGCTGTTCCGGCTATCTCGTGTATGCACAGCAACTGTTTCAGGTATTTTCCCGCGACCAGGCGGTGAAGGTCATCCTTCTTCTTGAGACCCAGCCATTCGAAATGCCTTTGTCCCCTCTCGATGAGTTGCAGTACCGACAGGCCAGGACCAGGTTGTCGGCCGAATCGTCTCCTCCGCGATTCTGAGGAATCAGATGGTCCGTCGTCAGCTCATGTTCCGACCCGCAGAATACGCACTCCTTCGGCAGCTCCTGCTCGCGTTCCCATTCACGGATGGTATCCGAGATGTTCATTTCTCCGTCCCGAAGCTTCTTGAACCTGTCAGTAATGAACCCCCGCTGCAGGGAACCATAGGCCGAACGGGAAATCAGCTTGGCATACTCGTAAAGAATCTCCTCTCGAATTGTTCTTACATAGCCCGGCGGCATAAGAAGTCCTCCGATTAACGATTGGCAACGATATTGGGTTCATGCCTGTTTCCACCGCTTCCCCGTTAGATTCACGTTCCGTACACGCGGCCTCTTGCGCCTTCCGGAAAGTGCTCACCTCACCGGTACTTCGATGGGCACCGTGAGGCCGATCTGGATCGCCACCGGGGTGTAGATGTCTATGTTCTGAGCGGGCGATTCGATAGATACGACCAGTGAATAGCGGCAACGTCTATTCCATCTGCCGAGATAATGGCGTTCACGCCACCAGCCGACCGCCGGGTAAATTCCGACCAGATTCGAAGCAGACAAATCCGCGGCGCTCCCCTGCCAGATGTCCGAATGGATAGAGCCAACGTTCCGTGCCTCGCCTATCATCCACCGTTGTCCGGGACCTTCCGTCTCGGGGCGCTCTCCCTCGTCACGCGCCAGTTTGTTGATGCGGCGCACAAATTCGCCCTCTTCCTCCCCGGGCCCGTTGACGGCAAACCTCAAGGCATGCGAGGGGTAGCGGTATCGGTCCTGCCAACCGATTTCGCCCGGACCGGGCTCAATGAAATACGACAATGTCACTCGCATTCTCACTTCGGTCTCGCCCAATTCCTGGAGAACCTCCGATGGCCACGGCAGAATGTACAGATGCATATCCCGTGTGACTCGCCGTCCATCCCGCTGGTCATAAGGCTGAAGTTCGGTCTGAGAAATCAAAGTCAGGGAGTTGGCAGCGCAGAAGAGAGCTCGGTTCAGATTCGGGACTCCATATCCACAAATCCGCAAAAGCCTCGCGTGGTCTCCCTTGCTCGGCTGAGCCGGGAGAAACTGTGCTTTCATAGTGTCGGTCCACTCCGCGGTATGCACCATCAGGGCGCGAATGGTTTCCGGCCAGGCCTCAGGGTACTGAATCTGAATTTGCGCCGCCATCCATGCAGCCTGGGCAGCGGCAGCGCTGGTGGCCTCAAATGAGGCGAATTGGGCAGTCTGAGGATCGTGATATGTGGAGAGCAGCTTCAGATCTTCCGTGTCGAAGATAGAATTATTCGGTCCTCTGGCGACGTTCCCGCCCTCCAGCAGGATTTCAGGCTTTACGGGCCATGTTCGCCGCTCCCAGTTGCCGGAAGTGGTGCTATAAGGAGAGAGTCCGCCAGCGGGAGCGATGGGCGCGTAGCCACGCAGTTCTGGATCGGTAATCCGTGTCTTTTCGGTATAGGCTCCCACAGTAAGGACGTTCCAAGCCTGCCCGGGGTCATGAATCTCGTCGGTAAGATTAGCTGTCGGATACCGCCCGAAGTCATTTTCCACGTTGCCCGCACTGACGATGAAGAGCCGTCGTGCTTCGTCCTCAGCTCCGGAAGTGACCCGATCTATTTCTCCGGACCAGGAGGACGGACGCCCTCGATCCCTGTAGTCCGTTGAGGTTACCGCCATACAGATAACGCGTTTCCGTCCCGGCGCCTGAATCTCCGCCCTGCTGATCCCCTGGGCCGTCAGGTACCCCCATAGCCTCGGCGGATTTTGATCCCGCCCGGGCGGCAATATCTTGACCGATTCTACACGATGCAGAATCCTTACGGCCTCACCTGAGTTGAGTGCCCCGAGCAAGTCGCCATAGAGAACGGTGCCGGCCATCAGCGTTCCATGTCCGCCGTGGTCATGCGTTCCCCATTTTGCATTCACGGTGTGTAAATCCCCATCATCGAGGGCGGGGCTGATAAGCAAATGACCGCTATTGATCCCGGAATCGAGGATGGTAACTGAAACGTCGCCCAAGTCGATGGTGGTGCGAGCCAGCAATTCCCGGACCCGTTCAAGCTGATCCCGGTTTTCGAGCTCGATGAAGAATGAGGCTACCTCCTTGGCCAGCCTGAATTCGGCGACGTCGTCCGATCTGTCTATAAGGTCCTCGAGCTGGGCTCTATTCGCAAGGATGATTCGAACGGCACGCTCGGGAAACTTTAGGACGCCTTCAGCGGTTTCAATGCGGCACTGTTCAAGAAGGGCTTGAAATCGGTCAAGTACCTCTTGTCCATCGCTGCTCAACCATGCTTCAACCCACCTCGGCTCCTCCCCGGGAATAAGGGTTCGTTCGTCGGTACGCCAGAAGGACTCCATGACCGAGCGCCGTATGTCCGAGATGCTTTCGATGAGCTTTCTATTCTTGGGCAGGCCGCTTTGCTGAGTCACCTCGTTGGCGTATGCATCGATTTTATTGAGAAAATGGCTTCGACGAGAATGGGGTACGTAGACAGTGGCCAGAGTCCTCTCGTGTTCGCCCGTACCCTCTCTGCGAACATTCAGAAGCCGGATACCCGAGCGCAGGCTTTCCAAAGCCTGAATGGCCAATTCAAAACCCGGTTCGCTGACAAAATCAATGTATGCCCCGTGCCGCTCGACATGAACCACCGCTTGCCGGTCTTCGAACTCCCGCCACACAGATTCGATCTCCCGGCGCAAGTGCTCGGTGTGCTGAATCCGGTCCCTCGCTGGAATACGGGGAGCCGTGCCTCCTGTTCTGGGACTGGTGAATCCCTGAGTCTGAGTTGGGCCGGTGAGAAAAATGTGCCGGTAGCGTTCGCCAGGCATTGGCTGCTACTCCGGCAGCCTTTGATGTGTTTCTCGCCGTTCTCTCAACATTTGTAGAAGCAAAGATGCGTCGACCTTCTGTTGATCGGTCAGGATCGTTTGTTTGATCGCATCCCGGCAGGCCAGATCGATTTCGGAATGGCTCAGACCAGCAGCTTCGGGAATAACAATCTGCCAGTCCAATTCCGATGGAAAGAAGGAGCTCATGACGTTTTCCATAAGCCGCCTCTTGTCGGAATCGTTAGGAAGACCATAATACAGCACATCGTCGAAACGGCGATATAGGGCCTTGTCCAGAAGCCGGGGGCTATTGGTCGTGGCGATAATCAGGCTATCGGAGGTATCCGTCTCGATGAACTGGAGGAAAGCGTTGAGAACGCGCCTCATCTCACCCACATCGTTTTCCAGGGACCGCTCGCCGCCGATGGCATCGAATTCATCGAAGAGATACACACCTTGCGCTCGCTGGATCAGATCGAATATCTGGCGAAGCTTCGCGCTGGTCTCGCCCATGAACTTAGTGACGAGCTTATCGACCTGAATTGTGTAAAGAAGGATGCGTAATTCATGGGCAAGGACCCGGGCAGTCATTGTCTTCCCGGTTCCCGGCGGTCCGATCAACAAGATTTTACGACGGTTGGAGAGGCCATGCTGTTTCAATTTGTGCTGTTGCCGGTATTCATGAATGACCCGTTGGATGCGGGTCCTGAGGCTCTCGGACAGAATCAGAGTCGCTATGGGCGCCTGAGGAGTTTCCGAGAGAACAAGCCCATGCAGTTCCTGGGGAAACTGGAGGAGGACATTGCGACCTCGCTCAGCCTTGGCCTTGTCTACTATCTGTCGTATTTCGTGAGCGAGGGCCCCGTGCCCCTGATTGGCCTCATGGGCGGCCACCTGGAGCGCAACGGTGGCAAAACGCTCCACGTCGTCGCTGAAATGCGATCTTATCAGAGATTTTATCTGTTCCGCCGTGGCCATCTTCGTCCTCGTCAATCATATCACAGGAGAACCCAAATATCCCTTCAATTTGAGTTCGAGACTCTGGCCCTGACTGCTCAACTATGGCTGCCGTAGCGCAAAGGCGAGAGCCTTGACAAGGATGACCATGGCAAAGAGGATAACGGCCAGGTAGATCGTCATTTTCTCCTTGATCTGGATAAACGCCAACTGGACCTCCCGCCTCAAATCCAGTATGCGCAACCTGACGTCGTCCACGGAATCCTGAAGTTCCCATCCCTGCTTCACGAGGGATTGCTGCAACAACTTGAGCTTCTCCTCCTGGGTCTTCATTTCCATTCCTCTCTCCCCCTCGACGCTCTGCGGCCGGCGACTCTCCTCTGATTCACCACATAGACAGGATAGGCACGGGGGATTTCTCCAAAAAGAAGGAACCCGGCGCCTGCCGCTACGAAGACGGCAAGCACAGCCAGAGTTAAGAACCATTCGGGCAGAGAAGAGGCAAAATAGAATCCGCCGGCTGCGAAGAGGACGTTGCCGAGAAAGGCAACGCCCAAGATCTTCCAATCGAACCGATAGTGATAGAGCCAGAAAGCGCACCAATCCTCAAATCTGATCCTGATCCACTTGACCTCGGAGTCAAACTCCCTGCCACAGCTCTCGCATTGCCACGTGAGACTCTGCCAGCTCTGCGACCGTATCTCTTTCCGGAACTTCCTGTCGGTGCGGCAGGTGTTGCGAAAGCCGCAGTTGGGACAATACGCGGAGAGAAGGTTTGTTCTCATCTCATCTCCTTTGGGCCTTCCTCTATTGTGCTGTGGACAGAGCAAACCCAATCGGTCAAGGTCAATGGGTCCCGTTCGAAAGAAGAATCAGGAAGGCGATCACGGTCTCTCTATTGGAATCATTGACGTCCTTCGCAGTCTCGGCCACGGCCGGCGCCTTTTCTTTCAAAAGAAAGTAAAGCTCCTCATTGGTCATGTCCTCGTAGTCCATTTCCGACTCCTCTATGTTGCCGAAGGGCGACACCTCCGTGACAGCCATCTATTCTATTTACACCCTAAAGGTAGACATGTCAACTTATGAGAAGATTAAACATCATTTATAAACTTATAGGAGGGTTACAACCCTTGACGCCCTTTGGTATGTTTTACAGAAAGGAATCATATGGACATCCTGTCGCTGCTCGGCGGAAAGATACAGAACATCAGAGAGAAGAACGGCATCACCCAGGATCAGTTGGGGGAAAGGGCCGGCATCAACGCCAAGTACGTGAGCGCCATCGAGCGGGGGCAGAAAAACCTCACCATCCTCACGCTGGAGAAGATCGCAAAGGGGCTGGACGTGGAGCTCTTTGAACTTCTGATACTCCCCGCAGAGCTAGAGCCCAAACAAAGGGTGTCGAAGGCCATTGAGTCTCTTCTTAAACATGCAGACGCCAAGACGTTGAATCTCTGCCTGGATTTTCTGAGGAAGGCTTCGTCGTAATCCCCTTCGCCCCCTCGGGTGCATGGCCCATTACACCATCGGGTACGTGTAGCTGAGGGCCTTCTTGACGGCCTGAGAGGCGACCTGCACGATATCCCTTGCTGCCATCATCACGTAGTGCGTGTTCTCGGAATCGAGCGAATCGTCGGACTCAAGGTAACCCCCGAGGATAATGAGATCGCCCACGCACTCCGCCAGCGTCCCCTGTATCTCGCTGAGGGCTTTTTGGTAGTCTTCCTTGGTCAACTGGTCAAGTGACTTTTTATCTTCTGCCATCTCACTTCCGGGCTCCTATCCAGTTCTTGGTCCTTCCTAGAAACAGCTCCCATAGACCCTGTTTTTTTATATCGTCACTGCCCCTCTCCAATTTCTTTCGCCAATGACGTTTCATAGGTTAATATAAGTATCATATAGTTTCAGTAGTATCGTGTCAAGCAATAGTGAGACAAAATAAGCCTTGTGTAAGGTAGTGAACCTTATTAGACTATTTGCATGGATACGGCTGATCTCATACCTCTCAAGGAGGTCCCGGCAATTTTGAAGGTATCGAAGGCTACCCTATGGCGCTACATCAAACAGGGCAAGCTTTCTGTTGTGCGCTATTCCGAGCGAAAAGCATTCATCCGAAAAGAAGAGATAGAAAGGTTCATCCGGGAAAGCGAACGTAGAATGCAATAGAAATGACAAAGGTTGCCCCCGTAGTCTTCATATCATGCGCTGTTAGGATGGCTAAGATTTATTTGTGGCAATGAAACGTGGGACGAAAACGGCGTTAGCGATGGATAGCTCATAGTATAATAACTGTATGGCTAACGATGCAACCCTCGATAATGCCGTTCTTGAGATCCGGACGTCGGACGCCATTGCTGTAGTAGGTGCTGGCGCGTCTTTCTTGGCCGGAATGCCATTAGCCGGGCAACTTCCCCCGTTGGTCTGGCATACTCTCGACGCTCATCCCACCGTTATGCAGTCAACTTGCGACGCCTTGGGGGTACTGTTCGGAAACGCGAAGGACACCATTGGTCTTGACTGGAGCCGCATTCAGGTCGGATTCTCCCAAATCGCGGCAGACCCTTACGCCCGGAGAACTTTTCAATTCAGTTTCGCCCAGCTCGACCGGGAGCGGGCGTCGACCCCTTCGCCGGTTCATACAGCCCTCGCCCGTTTGGTTCACTGTGGTCGGGTCTTACACGTCATCTCGCTGAACTGGGACACGCTTCTTGAGGCAGCTTTCAGAAGTCGATATGGCATTGATCTGAACGCCCAAGGGATCAAATTGTGGAAACCTCATGGCGACTGCCTTCATCCAGAGGACGACTGGATTCTGCCGCACGAACCTGGCTCAATCCCGAGTGACTTGGTCGAGCGTATGACGGCCTTGGCAGCCGAGCGGCCCCGGACGCTTTTGATCGTTGGATATTCCGAGCGAGACGACGTTGTGACGGAGCGCCTGATCCGCCCCCTGGCAAACCGTTGGCGGGTCTTCCGGATTATCGCCAGTGCCACTGGGGAGGGGGCGATTCCCTTTTCCGCTCAGGAGGCCTTGGGGTTCCTCGTCAAAGAATTGTGTCCTGACCCGGAGCTTCGCGGGTGGGAGTACGTTTCATTCGCGAATCAGCGTGGCATCGAAGCTGCCGTTTCAGGCGAACGCTTGGGCCCGCTTGACGTCGACACTTGTCCTCGTTTACCGCATTTCGACTCCGCAGCCCGCACACTGGAACTGCTCCACACTGTAGAAATTGCGGGGTGCTCAGGCTGCGGGAAATCGATTACGGCCTGGCAATTAGCCCGGGAGTGTCAGCAACGGGGGTGGGAAGTTCTGCGCCCGAATCGAGCCCAACTGCGGGCGGAGGATGCACCGGATCCTGCGATACGCTCGACACCCTGGAAGAGAATACTGGTTGTTGACGATACGCAAATTTTCCCAGCGGGGTTCGCCGACCAGCTCGCTGACCTTGCCGGCCCCGATGCCAAGGTTATCAGGGCCACAACCGATGCCACTGGAGAACGATCGAATGCCGTCAGGATTCCGGCGAAGGTAGCCGTTGAAGCCTTAACTGCCGAATTTCGGCATCGGAGGGCGGAACTCCTCCCAATCGTGAGGCGCTATGACTCTCATGTCGGAGACGGATACATGGACACATCGCTCGAACACCGGTTAGACGAGGCGGCCAAGGCGGATACCCCTTGGCAATTCGCGTTCGCCCTCCGGGGCGGGTGGCGCCAAGCCCGTGAAGAGCTGAATGTCCTCCGTGACTTTGACCGGGCCGATCTCCTGTTGCTTGTGATCGCCGCCCGTCAGCTCCTTTCTCTCGATGCTGGATGCGCCGTTGAAGAGGTTGCGCAAGATGTGCAGTTGCTGAGCCGGGGTGAGTCATGGGCCGCGGCAGGCCTTGATCTACTCCGCCGAAGGGCGGCTATTCTTCCTCGAACTCCACTCCGCTGCCCGCACATGCGGTTCGCGGCCGTCGTGATCAGGAATTTCTTCACTGGCCGGAAGGACACGCAGTTCACGGCGGCGGTCTCTTTGCTCAGAGCGATTATCAAAGAACAGCGTTCGTCCCTTCAGGGGATCTCGTGGCTGCTGGACGAGCTGCTCTTTTCCGACGCTTTTCGTGTTACGGGGAACACGGAATGGGACTTCTTGTCACCGCGGGATACCGGAGAACTGGTCCAACGGTGCTACGGAGTTACAAGTCCGCTTGAGCGGCGGGATGCAGCTCATTTATTGAGCAGGCTAATCGGTCATGGGACACTTCGGCCAGAAGGGCTGGCCCCTTATTTTGGCGTCTTGAAGCGCTGGCTCGAAACAGCCGACGGTATCAGCGGGTACGGGATCGGGACCTTAGTCAACAATCTTTATAACGCCGACAAGCACGCCGCTCAGCAACTCCTCGAATCGATCGATCCAGGTACGATCGCCGCCCAACTTCGCACCGCCCGTTGCGCTGATGGCTATGTCTGGGGTTACTTTCTGGGCCGGTTGGCTGCCGCAGCCGAAAAGAGATGGAGAGATACATTCACGGCCGTCCTTCCCCGGACGTGGCTCCTCACTATGACACGGGAATTCAAAGCGAAGGACATCGTCCACTTGAGCTGGCTTTTGGTAGGAATCGCTCATTATGACCTCGATTTTGCAACTGAATGCTTAAACGGGACGATCTCGACAATTGGGCAGGCATATGCGGAGAACCCTCTCGAAACATTAGCAGACACACGGGAGCTTCGCTGGATCATCCTCGGGGAAAATCCGTTCGCTCGGAGACCGCCTACCAGCAGACAACGACGGCTATCAAGGCAGATTACCAACTTTCTTCCGCCCCGCAGTGTAGTTTCGGGTATTGTGACCTGTCGATACGGAGACTGGGAACCCTATGCCGAATTACTGTTCTGGATACGAAGTAGGAACCCAAGGAAACATCGGGAAATTGTCGATACATTGGACTGGCAGGAGCTCGAGAATCGTACTGCGAAGCACTGGCAACGACCTCCCCGGGAACTCCGACTTTTACTGGATGCTTTGATCGTCAAGAGCGACCAGCAGCCGGTGCGCGAGTGGGTCGCTCGGCATGCTGACCTGATCGACGAGATTGACCCTATCATCGCTGGTATTTCGCCCGAAGCCGCTGTTGCCGTGGTGCGGAAAGGTGGGCGCTTCAATCTCGCAGGGCACAATGGGTCTGACTGGAAACTGCAGACATGGGCACTCGCACGGGTCGCTAAAATTGCCAAAGACTTAGCCGTTTCGTCCATCGAGACGGATCTGTCTCGAATAGTGGATCGACTCGCGAGGCTTGAGGGAATCGATTGCGAGGAAATTCCGCTGTTTCTCCGATTTGTCGATGGATTGGCTCCCGACCTGTTGGTTCGGCTCTTCAAAGAGGTCGACGTTAAAGTCGCGGCGGGCAATTGGCCGAAGCGCTTGCAAGAAAACCGCAAGGAAGTGAGCCGCGGCGCGCGAGAGGTCTTTCGGATCGCCCGCGATCGCAGTGAAGGTGCCCTTAAGGCCCTCGCCGAGCTTCTTTCGGCGACGAAAAAGAAGCCCATCTCAGGCAAACAGAGGGCTGACACCCATAACGAGAGTGACGTAGAAGAAGAGTCAGGTATTGAATCGCCAGGAAGTAAGGTGGGTGAGGGCCAAGTGGGCCAGTCGGAACCGTGAAGCATTGCCGAGTCCGGAAGCTAACGGTTTAACCAACCTCCATTTTTCCGCCAGACCTTTCCTTTTTCAACTTCTTCGTCGTGCTTTCCTTCGCCGGTGGGTCAGTCTTGCAGGCAGAGAGGCAAATGGCTTTCTGTCAAGCATCTCTAAAGCCTGTCTTGCTTCCTGGATATTGCTTTCGATAAGCCTTTCGAATATGGCAAGCCCGATCTCTCTTCGAGGGGTAGGCATGCGATGGAGGGTCAAGGCCATGGAAACCAGCGGTTCCGCCAGACCAAAGAGATTTCGTCCGGCGCTCCTCATCTCGTCCACGCCTATATCCAGGAGTCGATGACAAATCAGGCTTATCAAATCAGGCTCGAAAGCTGTTGCATATTGCACCCCACTTACGAGATGCTCCGCGCATCTTAAGAGAAGCCGGGGGTTGCGTATGATTACCGATATAACTTCCTTCATTTCATTGTTCAATGGGATGTTTTCATCGAAACGAAACAGTCTTGATATTGCGATGTGCACGGTTTCATCACTACTATCGGCGAGTTCGACAATTACACGGGTACTGATTTTTCTGCATCTCGGTGTATGCCAGTTCAAAGCCGCCGCAAAAGCCAGGCCCCTGTGCACCGCTACCAAGTCATTACTCTGGAGCGCCTTTTGAATCTGCTCGTTAACCCAGTTGTCGTCGGGTTGCAGGAAATAGTAGAGAAGTAGTAATTCTCCAAAGGCCTGTGCTCCTAGGTTCCAATCGCCGCCGCGGATGGCGATCAACCAGCTCCTGATCAGGGTTTGATCAGGAGCAAGATGCAGGACTTTGGCAATACAGACTATGCCTTCTACACTGTCTCTTACTGAAGGAAACCTCATTATTAACCGATCGAGCACGTCGGAGGCAACCGCACGATCGCCGTTAAACAGGAAGATTATGTATCGGAGTGTTACTATCCAAACATCCGGATGCTCCTCGTAGCGCAACGTTCTCTCAATGACTCTACCCCATGCTGGGATATCCGGCGGCTCTCGCCGTAAGTAGCCCTGGGCAATGGCTGCCAAAATGATATCACGTCCGCCCGGAAGGGTCATAAAACCCCTATAGCCCCAGAGGATGGAATCATCTTCCCGCTCCTCGCGTCTGTCCTGGACGCGCTCTCGTGATGGTTCGGAGACATCTGGCAGCCAGTCTTCCATGACATCTTGCATTTCGTCAGGCAAACCATTGTCCCTTTCTGCCCGGGTCTGCAGCGCACGCGCTACATCCGTTCGAAACGAGTCTGATGAAAAACCTTTGGCATTTAGATCCTTGATAACTGCGAAAATGCTCTCGTGGGAGAACGTCGACCGCGCCAAACCTTGGATTATTTCTCCCGCTGGATTCTCCTGACGCCCCGGCGCTAATGCCTGCAGGATCGTGAGTGCTCTCTCCGGGTGGCCTTCTGCAAACTTGCCTAATTCGCGTGATGCCTGGATCGTCCCTCCCACGAACCTGTCTCTGTTCCATTTGTGTCGTGGGTGATCCCACTCAGTCTTATCGTCGAGCTCGTCGAACAAATTGAGAATATCTTCGTCCCTTGCCTTTGCCATCTGCTCGGCTGACATTGGGCTGCCCACCTCATGAAACTCGGTGATTCTTGACTCCGCATCGGCAATCCTCGGGAAAGCCCGTTCTTCTTGATCCCGGAATTTCTTCGCCTCGGGTGACAACAGATTGTCGGGAAAAGCACGTAGGAGGCGGAGGCGATCCTGTCGCTCCCATTTGCTCCGATCGAACTTATTCTTGGCTGACCATGTTTCGTCTGGGTCGTAGTATCCCCTCCATTCCAGGATTGCCTTCTCAAGCCGACCGCGACCCTCTCCGGTAAGATGAGGCACCAGATCAGAAATGAGAGCGCAACTTTCTCTGTGTGAGTCAGAGTAATCACCGATTGCGAGCCGCCTGAAGTCTGAAGTCAGATAGTCCAAAACAACCTCTGGATAGCGGCCTGCTATTCTTCTTAGACCTTGGGATAGAAGCCTGTGCACGGCCATGCACGGACTATTCTCATTGTAGCGCAGGAATCCAACGAAGTCATCGGCCTTTGTTTCGGCGAGTTTTTCAATGGCGTCTTTCAGCGCATTGACAGGCTGGTGCTCCCTTCTGTACCCCTCGTGAAAGGTAGTTCCGAGGCTATGGTCCTCCTGGTATTCACGTACATAAGGGTTGAGGTCATGAAGGAGGGAGGCTATCACATCAAGGAACCACGGCCATATTTCATCGAGAAAGGCCACAGGCGCACTTTCCGCTATGAGGGACAAATCATGCCAATTCATATCGTTTTCTATCAGTGCCTTCAGGCTCTTGTGCGCCTCCTTAGTCAGTTGGTAAAACGTCTTCTCCTCAATGCTTGCGTCATCCTGAGGGGGCGGGAGTGAAGGCCGTTCTTTGTCTTCTTGCCTTGCCTCTTTCAACCTCCGGTCAAAGTCTGAGCGTACGATCCTCGGCGCCAATTCCGGCTTTGATTTGGAGACGGCATCGCCAATGTAGGGTATGTTGAAGTTTTCCGTACGTTTTGCGACCATACAGATCAAGGCGACGGACGTTCGATGCCAATCCCTTAAATACTGAAGGACCGTTAATGTGAGAGAGTCGTATCTCTGATTAGGCAACCAACAGCCTTCAATTAGTTCTATTACGCCTTCGCTATCGAACGATAGTGCCTGAACCAACAGAGAGACACATAAACTCGCGGTTTCCGGAGAGCTGGACATCAGGCGGGGTAACTTTGCCTCTTTCACAATCTTGAACCACCCCTTGCTTCCTGCCATGGCGATCAAGATTCGTTGTATATGGGTTTCATCTTCAAAAAGCGGTAGAACACAGGCGCTTTCGACAGCGCTGGGGTCGTTCCGCGAAGCCATGTATTCGACGAGCAAGCTCCGTAAGTGGTGTCTTAAGTCCGTATTATCCCAAAGTGCTGACAATTCCCGGGTGTAGGTATGCACATCAGAATCCCGAACGTAGTCCAAAGATCTTAGAAGTACTGGGCGCACAAACAGGCCATCCTGATGGCCAAGAACGTAGTCCGAGAGTCGTGCTCCTCCTTTTGAGAAAGCACGTGCCTGAGCAAAATCGAACAGTGCTTGATGCCTGAACCCGATTCTTAGGCCGGCGTCATCGGTAACGAGTATATCTTCTCCCTCCAGTGCTTCGAACGCAGCTCGCATGTCGTCAACTGTTGATCGCGGCACCCATAGTTCTTCAGTCAAGGCAATCCTGTCGGAGATCCGTTCTATGGCAGCAACGCGTTCTAAGGAATCCTCCCGATTCAACACGCGTTGCTGCCATAGTTCTTCGAGCAGACCGTTCAATGAAGATGAAAGGCCTATTGAAGGGTTTCTTGTGCGAAGACTCAAAAATAGTTTTAGGTGAAGCGGCATTCGGAGAAGCGATTGTGAATCGTCCGACCAACGCTCATGTATTCCGACCGTGTCTCGCAGAATCGCTTCTACTTGCTCCCATGCGAGCGGGCCCAAGGCAAGGTTGTCAGCTTGAAGTGTATTGAGGCGGACGTCATGTCTGTATTCGAACGGCCTTGATGAACATACGACGTGCACGTTCTTCAGGGACGAAACGGTTTGTATTAGATTCAGCAAGAGGTTGAGACGCCCGGATTTTTGATCGATCAAATCAGATACCGCATCCAGCTGATCAATGATGAGGACTGTTTTCCCATGTTCTGACAAGGTCAGGAGGCATTTTTCAGCGGTAAAGGGAAGATCGAGAAAGCCTTCCAGTTTACCAGGATCGTCGACGTCACCGGGAAGGAGATCAGCCTTTATTGCGAGGACGGGCATACCCGCTTGAGCCAGACGTTCGGCGAGTTTGGATAACAGTGCTGACTTGCCCGCGCCTGGAGGCCCGAGGATTAAAGTAGTTGAATCCTGGAAGCTCTCAATCCTATCTATGATGACTCCTAGTTGAGGGCGGTCAAGCCATTGATTGTCACCGAGTGTTCTGGGCCAACTAAGGAGCGATGTCGAGGCCCGCAGGAAGGACTTCCCGATTTTACCGGTATCAGGCTCAACCATAGGCGTCAGAAAGGCAAAATCTTCTGGTCGCGAGTATATGGATAGCAGTATTTTGATCACGAGACCGTTACGAATCTCGTCTGTCATGAGAATTTCGACGATGAAGTGCTGAGCAATTGTTCTGAAGTGTTGGCTGGCCTGATCTTCCGGCATTCCAAAGAAATCGTCCGCCTCAGAGGAATCTAACTGCGTTCTTCGCATCTGCCAAATATCCATAAGAATCTCGGCTATCTTCTGCGGCTGGGGGAGCTTACCTACTTGGAGATAGGGTTCGAAACGTGAGAATAGATCCTCTTTTTCGGGCAAGTCTTTTGAATTGCTCAGGGACTCGTAGGTGTACGAGGGAATGTTTGTCCCCCTTCCCTTCGAAGCTTTTTCGCATGCCCTTTCAAACGCTTCCAGCAAGCTCGGCTGGCGGAGTTTGGCTCTGGCCTTGTTCCAGCCATAATCAAGTACTTTGCCGAATACCCATTCTCCTATTATTGTCAGTACGGCCATATCCCGAAAGGCTCCTCACCACCTGAATTATGCCTAATTCTCCTCCAATAGCAAAAGCTTTTCAATCATCTATCATAGAAGGCCTTTGGGGAGGCAGAACCCTCACGGGCGGAAGGGGAAAGCAGTTGCGGCAGGAACTTCCGTTCTTCGGTCATGGCCCGGTCGTCCTATGGCATCGACCATCTACGAAAAGCTCATGGGCTGAAGTTCCTCCGGAGAGTATGCCAGGCCATGCGCCCTAAAGGCCCTTTCGAGCCTCTTCTCGTACTCTCTCATGCTCTCCTCAGAAGCGACGATCTTTCTCTCCGTCTTCAGTCCAAAGAGCACGATCTGCCGGAGTAGGTTCTTCTTGGCCTCCGCGTCCGGCTCATGTTGGAGATAGCGTTCGACGTCGCGCATGATCGTCGAGATGGGGAGCTTGGGAAAATACCGGACCGTTCCGTCAGGAAGCGCGATCTTGAGCCGGGCGCATGGTATCGAATACTTATAGTCAAAGAAAGCCGCGAGATCGTCGCGGTGAACCGTCCTCTGCCGCAGACTGTCAAGAAGTCTTTCATCCAGGGAAGCGGTGTTGGCCGCCACATCCGGGCCCTTCTCCCGGATCGCTGCCGACAGGTCGTCGAGATATCCGATGAAGGAATCGGGGTCCTTGTGGAGCGCGAGATAAATATTATCGTCGACGTCTTGCAAGACGAGGGCGTATGTTGCAGTCCTCCCGCCAGCGACTTTCTTGAACCTTCTCGTCCCTGAGAGGCGGGACGAAGAGAGGAACAAGACCCCTGTCACGGTGCCGTATTCCATGACGACCCGGACAGGCTCAATGTCGGCGCGGAAAGCCTTGCCTTTCAAAAGGAGTACGATGAGCCCGGAAGGATCATGGGGCTTGAAAGGGTTGGGCGCCTTGTTGAGCAGGTAGTCAGGGTTAATGTCGAGAAGAGGCGCGAGCTTCAACTGCGTCTCCACTGAAAGTGCCGACTCCTCGCCGGCCTCGAAATGTGCTATCGCCGACCTGTCGACGCCTATCACCTGCGCCACGGCCGCCTGAGTCAGCGCCTTGGCCTCTCTGAGGGGTCCGACGATATTCTCAATCATCGCGAATCCTGGTACTCACATAACGTCTTTTTTTACTCACTATTTGCTTGACATCCATTTTGTGAGCAGTTATTATTATACTGTGAGTGATGGTGCCGGTCAACATGGAATTGTAGCAGGGCCTCGGCGAAGGACCTTCGTAAGCCGGAGGCAAAGACGGGTCTCGCTTCAGGAATGTGAAGCAGACCGGTCCAAGCGCGATGCGGCAAGGCAATTGGGAAACCCTGCGAAAATGGCGATTCGGATATCGATTTGAGCATTTTGTTGACTCGGCACCGCCCTTCCCCTTACAATCCTTCCAAAAGCCAATTTGGAGGGATTTCCATGAAGGGGGGCATAGGCTTCGATGGGAAGTCTGGGCGGTATTACGTCGCCTGGTATCACGAGCCCTTGAGGCGGACCGTAAAGTTATGGTTCTACCACGGGGACGTAAACATCCCGTTCAGGAAGGGCAAGCAAGGCAAGGAGCTTGCCCAGCGCATGTTGGATCAAATGCGGGGCGATTACGAAAACGGTGTCTTCAGGATCGAGAAATTCTCTTCCAAAGCCTCGGACGTCGTTCCGTACCTCAAAGCTTGGCTGGAAGCCATCAGGCCGACCATCGCCCCCTCTACGTACAAGGACTACAAGGGCAGCATCAGTATTCACCTCGCGCCCTTCTTCGCGGCGCGGGGCGTCCAGCTCCACGAGATTCAGTACGACATCCTCATGGAGCTACTGAGCACCATCAAGAGAGAGGGGAAGGGCAAGATGAACGTCATGTACTGCCTTCACGCCTGTCTGGACTATGCGTGGCGATCTGGCCGGATTCAGGTGATGCCGCCGTTTCCGAAGAAGGGGGTCTACCAGATCGTGCAGCCCGTCATCCGATGGTTGCCCGAAGAAAGACAGGACAAGGTCATACAGGCGATCGCGCCCGACGATCAGCCGATCTTCTGGTTTCTGAAATACCACCTTCGCCGTCCGGGTGAGGCGATGGCCCTTCACAAGGAAGATTTCGAGGACGACGTCTTCAAAATACGGCGTGGGATCAGCAACTACCGGGAAATCAACCGGGCAAAGGACAGGCAGCAGCATCTGGTCCCGATGGTGTCGGCTTTCGCCCCCTGGCTCGAATACGAGCAGGAGAAGCAGCGCAAGCACGGAATCATCAGCCCCTACCTGTTCGTCTCCCTCAGAGGCAAACATCAAGGCAAAAGGTACACCGAGAAGACCCTCGAAAGGAGATGGGCGGCCGCCTGCGAGTCGGTCGGAGAAAACATAGCCCTCTACAGCGGGACAAAGCACAGCAGGGCGACTCAGCTACTCAACGTCTACGGCCTGTCCAAGGCGGACTTGAAGGAAGCAGGGGACTGGTCGAGGATGGAGAGCGTCGACAAATACGCCAAGGTCGAGGTGGCGACCAGAAAGGGGCTGCTCGAGGGGAAGGTAAGAAAGATGGAGATTCGGAAGAAGGAGAAAAAGGATGTCAAATGAGAGACTGCTCCGCCTGCCCCAGGTCCTCGAGCGGATACCCGTATCGAAAAGCACTTTTTGGGCAGGAATCAAGAAAGGGAAATTCCCGAAACCGATCAAGCTGACCGAGCGGACAAGTGTATGGAGAGAAAGCGAGATCGACGCCATATGTGCGGGAAAGGACTGGAGAAAAGTGTACGAGGAGGCATCTAGTGCGACGTGAAAAACCTTTCGCACGAAATCGCACTAGATTGACCCCTGTAACATGCTGAAATCACTACATAAAATGGTGGAGGCGGCGGGAATCGAACCCGCGTCCAGAGAACAAGAACCGAAGGAGCCTACATGCGTAGTCAGCGTATTAAATCTCGGAATCAGGGACACCCACTGACAGGTTTCCCGTCATCCCAGCCTGCTAGGTTTCGCCCTTCTTTACAGGTATCGGGAAGGACTATCCCACTTGCATGACACCCGTTTGGACCGAAAGCGGGAGGAAAGTCCAGCGGATGTGGCCGCCCTAAGCGGCCAGTGCGTAGTCTGTTTCTGCGTTTGTGTTTAGGTCTACCTGATTGCGGGCAGATAGCACCCGGCATGCCTCCTTGACCCTTTTTTCCCTGTCGAGACCATTCGCCCCCATTATCTTAATCGTCCTTCGCGCTCATTGATCCGCTTCTCGTCTTTGGCCTTGATGTCATGGCGCTTATCAACAGTCGTCTTTCCTTTTGCCAAACCGATTTCGAGCTTCACCCTGTTCTTGTCATTAAAGTACATGCTGAGCGGAACGAGGGTGTAACCCCTCTCCCGTACCTTGCCATTGATCCGGTTCAACTCGAAGCGGTGTATTAGGAGCTTTCTGGCGCGCTTCGGCTCGTGGTTATAGATATTGCCGCACGAATACGGGCTGATGTGTGCATTGACGAGGAAAAGTTCACCATTCCTCACCTTGGCGAAGCTATCGTTGAGGTTCGCCCGCCCCTCTCTAAGCGCCTTCACCTCGGTTCCAGCCAGCGCGATGCCTACCTCATACTTCTCTTCTATCTTGAAGTTGTGATAGGCTTTCCTGTTGGTACTTATAGTCTTCACGCCTATTATTATAACACATTTCACTGGAGGAGGGGGAAAACGGGCTAGGCCTCGAAAACAGGGATCTCGATCACCATCTTCGTCCCTCGCGGCATGTTGTCCTGCGCGTCGATCCTGCCACCAAGCTCAAGGATGATCGAATTGACGATGGCTAGGCCAAGGCCCACGCCGTCGCGATTTTTCGTGAAATAGGGGTCGAAAACACGGGGCTTGTCCTCGTCCTTTATGCCAGGGCCCGTATCGGCCAGCTCTATCCATACGATGCCTTTGCCCAAGTCGTGCCGTGTCTCGATGCCGATCGTCCCCGGCTCGGGGCCTATGGCCTTTATGGAGTTCGTGATCAGGTTGATCAGCGCCCTCTTCATCTTGTCCCTGTCCATCCTGAACCGGGGCACCTCCGCGCCTTGAAACGTGAAGGAAATGGCCGGGTACAGGTTTCTGTAAATGGCCACGGTCTCCCCGATGATCGCGTTCACATCCTCGATCGTCCTGGGGGAAGACGTCGTGTGGGTAAACTTCGTCAACTCGTTCACCATGAGGGTAATGTCGTTCGAGGCGCTCAGTATGACGGATGTCGTCTCGTCGAGCACCTCCCTCTCTTTTCCTTCGGCCTTTGGAAGCAGGCGCCTTCGAAGGCGTTCCGCCGACAGCTTTATGGGCGTGAGGGGGTTCTTTATCTCGTGGGTGAGCCTCTTGGCGATCTCCCGCCAGGTGGCGAGCTTTTCGGCCCTCATGATGTGGGTAATGTCGTCGAAGGTCACGATATAACCTTCGGCTTTACCCGCCTCATCGCGCAAGGTGGTGAGGGAGGCGCGCAACTGAAGCGTATGGTTGTGCAGGGAGAGGGTCATCTCCCTGGCCACACCCTCTCCATCCTCCCTCATGCCCCTGAGGAAAGACCTGATGATCTTTCTAAAATCCTCCCCGGCGAAGCGCCGCAAGGGACTCCCCAGCCACTCATCGGTCCCCACCTTCAGGATGTCCCTGGCCGCCCGGTTCAGAAGAAGGATGCGCCCCCTGACATCGGTGCTGATGATGCCGGTCGCCACATTGTCGAGGATGACCTCCATGTATTTTCTTTTCTCCTCGATCTCGTCCTTCGCGATCTTCAGCTCCCTCGCCATGCTGTTGAAGGCGCTCACCAGGGTCCCTATCTCATCCTTGCCCCTCTCCTCGAGGCTGATATCGAACCTGCCGCGCGCGATGATCGCAGCCCCCTCCTTCACCCTCTCGAGGGGGACCGTGATCTCCGTCGCCATCTTGACCCCTAGCCAGATGGAGAAGAAGATGCTCAGGATCGTCACGAGGAAGAGGGGAATGACAAAGCTGTATTTCACTATCTTCTTGAATGGCCGGGCCTCCTTGAATTCCCTATAGGTAGACGATATCTGCTTCATGCTCTGCGTGCCCTTGACCCTTATCCTGTCGCCGAGGAAGAGGACGGCCCTTGGCTGGCCGAGATTGTCCGTCACTGTCGTGAGGAAGAGGAGCAATTCTCCATCCTTGAGGGGGACGATCTGCCTTGCCTCGTTCTTCTTCCGCACCATCCTCGATTTTTCGATGAGGAGGCGGTTCATCTGCTCGTCCAGGACGCTGTAGCTCCTGATCGGCTGGCCGGTCATGTCCAAAAGCGCGAGGTAGCCGAGAAAATTCGCTTTTCCCTCTTTCTTTACGAAGGCCGACAGCTTCTTGTCGTTGTCCAGGATGGCCTTCTCCTTGATCGTCTGGGCCAGTGACCTCCCCATCTTCTCGTAGCGGTCGAAGAGGTCCTCGTAGTAGAACTCCGAGAGGTCGCGGGCATTCTCTATCGTGTCCTCCACCTTTTGGTTGAACCATTTGTCCATGCTCGTGTAGAAAAACCCTGTGGTCAGGCCAAAGAGCGTGAAGGAGGAGATGATGGAGATGGAGAAGACGGTCACCGTGATCTTCGTCTTGAGCCCGGAGCCCCAGATGCCCCTCTTCTTCTCGATGTAGGTCTTCAGGAGAATGCGGGTGGCGATGAAGATGAGGAGTGTGATCAGGAGGAAATTCAGGTTGAGAATGGCGATGAGGAGCTTGTTGTCGAGAACGGGCATGAATTTCCGGAAGAACGGGAGGTTCGTCTCCAGATAGACCAGAAAGGCGCAGACAGCGAGGATCGCCGTGACATAAAAAAGGTTCGCCCGGTGCTTCTTGATGAAACCGGCATCGTGAGGCGGGACGCCCTTCTCTTCTCTTTCGGACCCCGAAGTCCCTGTCATTTTGTCAACCCCGTTGCCTGGCGCGAGGGTCATCCGGCCGTTTCGGCCGCGCCGTCATACGCCGTTTCGGCCGCGAGCCCGGCGCGCCTATCCCCTGACCTGCACGAAATTTATCTGCCTGCCGCGCCCCGCGTCCCGCCTCGCCGAGTGGAAGAGATCGCCCCTGCACGACGTGCAGAGGTCCACGTCGTGGATGTCACGGACCCCTTCACCCACGAGTAGATGGCGGTTCGCCTTCCTCAGATCGAGGAATACGGCGCCGTCCCTTTGCATGAAGACATCGTCGCTGAATCCCGCCTCCCGGAACGCAGCGACCACATCCTCTCCTACATTATAGCAGCACGGGCCGATGCCGGGCCCGATGAGCGCGCCTATCGCATCGGGCCGCACCCCGAAGGCGGCGAGCGCGCGCACCGCTTTCCGCGCGATCTTCAGGGCCGTGCCCCGCCATCCCGCATGAACGATGGCACAGGCTGGATAATCGGGCGCGGAGAGGATGACCGGCAGGCAGTCGGCCGTCTTGACGACCCCGATCAGGCCGGCCGCGAGCAGGACGAGGCCATCCCCTCTCCGGGGCCGTTCACCCGCGGTAATCACGTGCACCACGTCTTTGTGCTCCTGATCGAGAACGATCATGCCGGAGGCGGAAAGGGCCGCGATGAATGCGTCCCTCGGGCCGGCATCGCGCAGGATTCCATCCGACGTGCGCGTCATGAAGCCGTGAATGATGCCCGCATCACGGAGCGCGGGAAAATGGAAATAAGACCACGGCCCTACGGTCTTCAGCTCACCATGCATGATCCCTCACAAACGTCTCGATGTCAGCCGGAATAGCCGCTTCCACGGACATCCTGCCGCCCTTTACGGGGTGGTCGAAGGTAATGCGGTATGCGTGGAGGAGGGGCCTTTCGGCGAGCTTCTTCGCCCGCTTTCCGTAAAGCTCGTCGCCTACTATGGGGTGGCCGGCATGGCTCATGTGGACCCGTATCTGGTGGGTCCTTCCCGTCTTCGGGTAGACCTCGACGTAGGTGAATCCCCGGAGCCTCTCGATCACCTTGAATCGTGAGAGCGAGTGCCTTCCGCCCCTCGCGACCAGGTCCATCCGCAACCTGTCCGTGGGATGCCTGCCGATGGCGCCCTCCACGACGCCCTCGTCGCGTTCCATCACCCCTTCCACGACGGCCCGGTAGACCTTTTCGACGGTCCGATCGTGGAACTGGTGGGAGAGGGCCTCCTGGCTCAACCTGTCCTTCGCGACGATGATGACCCCCGTCGTCCCCTTGTCCAGCCTATGGACAATGCCCGGCCTCTCGTCGCCAAGGCCCGCCTCCGTCACATGGCTCAGGATGGCATTGACGAGCGTGCCCGCCCGATGCCCGCAAGAAGGATGGACTACCATACCCTTCGGCTTGTCGATCACGAGGAGGGCGTCATCCTCGTAGAGCACCCTGACCGGTATATCCTCGGCCACGAGCAGGGTCGGCTCTTCCCGCGTGATCTCGCCTTCGATCTCGATGTCTTTCCGCACCTTGAAAGACGATTTAGGCACCCTTTGATCGACGCGGACATGGCCCTCCTCGATCATTCTCTTGACCTTCGACCTCGGCAGGGACAACATTTCCGAAAGATAGACGTCAATTCTCACATTGTCTCTGTCCGAGCGGAGGTGGAACCTATCTTCCATGCTGGAGGGCCGTCAGGATGGCAAAGGATAGATAGGCCTCATCCTCTTCCTGCACGGTCCGCATATCGACGAGAAATCTGCCTTTCTCTATCCTTCCGATGACAGGGATATCGAGGAGCCTCATCCGGTGTTCAAATTCTTCGACGGAAATCAGAGACGGCTGCAACGAGATGCCGAAGGATGGCAGGGAGACATCGGGAAGGCTCCCTCCGCCCACCTCCGACTCCAGGGGCACGACCTCGACCAGGACGTCGGGCGATGCCTTCCGCACCATTCGGGCAGCCCGGCCGGCCCTCCTTTTCAGCAGCCCTTGGTCCTGCGTGAGCATGTGGAGTACGGGGATCTCCCTGCCTGCCCTGTCCCCGTCAAGGTAGAGCAGGAGGGTGGCCTCGAGCGCCGAGAGCACGAGCTTGTCGGGCCTGAGCGCCCTTGTCAGGGGGTTTTTCTTCATGGCTTCGATAAACGGCGCCCTGCCGAGGATAATCCCGGCCTGTGGGCCGCCGAGAAGCTTGTCGCCGCTAAAGGAGATGACATCGCACCTTCCGACCTCCTCCCTCACGGACGGCTCTGACGCGTCGATATGGCCGACGGGGCCGGACAAAAGACCGCTGCCCGCGTCGAAGTAGAAGGGGATATGGTGGGCGGCGGCAAGGGTGGCCAGTTCCGCGCTTGTGGTCTCGTGGACGAACCCCCTGATCCTGTAGTTGCTCGTATGGGCCTTCATGATGAGGGCCGTCTTCTCGTCGATGGCCCTCTCGTAGTCCTCCCTGAACGTCCTGTTCGTCGTACCCACTTCCCGCAAGATCGTCCCGCTCTTCTCCATGACCCGGGGGATGCGGAAAGAACCGCCTATCTCAATCAGCTCTCCCCGCCCTATGATGACCTCCCTGCCCTCGGCAAGGGTGTTGAGCGCCAGCAACACCGCCGCGGCGTTATTGTTGACAACGAGGGCGTCCTCGGTCCCTGTCAGCCTCTTGAGGAGGGCGAGGCAGTGGCCGTGGCGGTCGCCCCTCTTGCCCCGGTCCAGGTCGTATTCGATGTTCGAATAACCGGAGGCAACGGCAAGGAGTTGGAGGGCGGCCGGGCGGGCCAGGGGCGCCCTGCCGAGATTTGTGTGGATAACGATGCCCGTCCCGTTTATCACCTTTTTCAAGGCCGGCCGGACGGACTGAGCAGTGCGCCTTCTCGTCTCCCCGATGATGGTCTCCACCGGGGGGAGATCGGTCGTCCCGCCTTCCCTGATGGCGGCCCGCAGCTCGTTCAGGACATCCCTCAGGTGGTCCTTTGCGCAGGCCTCGGGAAAACCACCGCACAGGGCGCGCCAGCGGTCGTCCCTGAGGATGTCGTCGACCTTCGGTATCTTTCTGAGCAGGTCTTTCATCGCCCGGTCAATGTCTTGATGATATTGAACAAATTCATTCTCAAGATGCCCGTCGGCCACTCAAGCTCTTTCTTCTCCCCTATGGTGCTGATATTTTTCTCCATGTCGATTCGCAGCTCCGCAATCCTTTTCTCCCTGTGCGGGCCGTCCATCCCCATGGCGCGGTCGATCTCGCCGACCGCCTCCAGCGAAAAGCGTATCCGCTTCTCCACCTCCTGAAAGGTGTTTTTCGAAATCAGGCCGTGGGCCATCTTCACCTTGTTCAGGGAGAGGGCGGCGTGATATGTGCTGTCAACGATCTCGTCGCGGTTCATCCATTCCGTCTCATAGTTGAGAAAATATTTCCAGCCCGGCTGCAGCATGGCCTGTCTGTGGGACTCGGCATCCCTGAAAAAGAGTTTGTAGCCGTGCTCCCGGGGGGATTCGAAGACCATGCTGCCCGGGTCGACGAAGGGGGCCAGCGGCGAGATGAAAGGCGTCACCACCCGGGACTTTCCGAGGTTCGCAAGAAGCCCGTCGCAGTAGTCCGCCGTCTTCATGACCGATTGGTAGTCCTGATGGGGGAGGCCGACCATGAAAAAGAGATCGATCCGCCCGCACCCGTGTCGCACCAGGGTCTCGATCAGGTTCTCCATGCCCTTGTTCGAGTAGGGCCTTCCGAAGGCGCGCCTCACGGTTTCGTCATGTGATTCGGGGGAAAGCTCGACGTTGAAGTTACGGGCCGCCTCGCTGATCATCAACACATGCTCGGGGAGGGGCGGCGTGAAGAACTCAAAGACGAAGCTGTTCGTTATCCGCTCCTTCTTCAGGAGAAACAGCAACTTCTCGCCGTACTCGGGCCCGTTCTGAAAAAGGTCGCCTATGAGGAAGATCGGTCCCTTGAGGTGAGACGCGACTTCCCTGATCTCCTTCACGAGAAGCTCCGGAGATTTGAAGGCCGCCCTCTTCCGGCCCGTCATGTTCTTGAAGGCGAAGTGGGAGCCCCCGCAGGTCTTGCAGTTGTACGTGCAGCCCCTGCACGTGAAGATCGCCGTAATGGGATACCTGGGCCAGTTGACGAAGGGGACGTAACCGGCAAAGTCCCTGTATCTCATCACCTTTCTCATGATGTGCCGGTAATCCGTGCGGCTGTAGTCGAGATCCTCGGGCACGAACGTCAGGGGGTTCGCGACGACCCTTTCCTTGTCCCTCCACGTGAGGTTCGGAACGTCGTAAAAAGCCCCCCCCTTCCGAATGGCGCCCATGAGGAACCGCAGGGGCTCCTCCGTGGAATCGCCCCGCACGACAAAATCGACCGTGTGGTAGCGTTCGAGCAGCTCCTTGTGAAAATAGGTGGATGACAGCCCGCCGAAGATGACGGGCGTGTCCGGGTGGTGTTTTTTCACGAGTTCGGAGACGGCGAGCGCCCCCTGGATATGGGGCATCCAGTGGAGGTCTATGCCAAATGCCCTCGTCTTTATGCGCCTTATCTCATTCTCGGGGTCGTATGCCTTGCTCTTGAGCATCTTGTATGCCAGGTTGATGATCCGCACCTTGAAGCCGAAGCGCTCCAGGTATTCCGAAAGGCTCGCGAACCCGATGGGATACATCTCGAAGATGGGTGTGGAAGGGATGACGTCGCTTATGGGCCCGTGCAGGATCGACACCTTGCGGAAATCATAGACGCTCGGTGGGTGGAGCAATACGAGGTCGAGCATGGTTAGTTGTACCATATCGTGTCGGGAGAATCAAATGCCGCCCCACCGGCAACCGGTGTGCGGGCTTGCAAAACGGGGAATATATTCATATCATATAGGTGTCATGGACAGGGTGCTGGAATTTGCCGTAGAGCTGGCTTTTGAATCCGGCAGGATACAGAAGAGGCGTTATCAGGAAAGACATTCGATCTACCACAAGGGCGAGATCAATATCGTCACCGACGTGGACCTCGAATGCCAGGAGCGCATCATAGCCCTCATCTCGAAGCGCTTTCCGGACGATCATATCATCGCCGAGGAGCAGAAGAACGTATTTGACGGGTCCAGGAACAGGTGGATCATCGACCCCATCGACGGAACGACGAACTATGCCCACGGTTATCCCTTCTTCTGTACGTCCGTGGCCTACGAGGTAGGGGGGCAGGTAGTCTGCGGCGTTGTCTATAACCCCATATTCGACGAGCTTTTCTTCGGAGAGGCCGGAAAGGGGTCCTATCTGAACGGCCAAAGGCTCGCCGTCTCCGCGACCACCGAGATGAAACAATCACTCCTCGTCACCGGGTTTCCCTATGACCTCGACACGAACAAGAAAAACAACATCAACCATTTCGTCGACTTTCTCCATCACGCCCAGGCGGTGAGGCGGGACGGGTCGGCGGCGCTCAACTTCTCTTACGTGGCCGCCGGCCGGTTCGACGGGTTCTGGGAGTTGAACCTGAGCTCCTGGGATATGGCGGCGGGGGCGCTCATCGTGACGGAGGCGGGCGGCCTTGTGACCGGTCTCGGGGGAGGGCCCTTCGATGTCTACAGGGGGCAGGTAATCGCCTCAAACGGCCTGATCCATGGAGACATGGTGCGTATACTCAAGGAGGGTGGGGCATGAGAGAGTACACGCTGCAGGACATTCGCGGCATCGCTCGGCCCTTGCTCGGCGAGGATGTTCCCCTCACCCTTTTCAGGATTCTGAGGATCATAGGCATGCGGAGCCTCCTCGGCGAGGCCTCGGGGCACACGCTCTACATCATGGGGAAGTCGGTGGGAAACATGCTGAACGCGAAGACGGTGGAGGATTTCAAGAAGACCATACGGGAATTACGGATAGGCATACCGGAAATCGAGGTCGCGGACGAGGACCACGTCACGGTGAAACTTTACGAATGCATCACGTGCGCGGGCTTTCCCTTCACGGGTGAGATGTTCTGTGACATGGAGAGCGGCATCATCGCCGGTCTCCTTGAGAAGGTATACGGCAAGAAGGCCAGGTCGACCCAGGTAGCGAGTTGGTCGGCGGGCAGCACGTATTGCGCCTTCGATGTCGTGCTCTATTGAGGGACGATGGAAAAGGGTGAAAACATAGAAAGGAAGCTCGGCGAGTGCGAGATACAGCTTGAGGATGCGACAGGTTTGGCGTCCGCCAGGGAGGAACTCCTCCTCACTAATCTTAAAGAGCTGAATGATGTCTATGCCGCCCTGAAGGAAAAGATACGGGAGATCAAGGAAAGGGATGCCAGGATCAGAAGCTTCGACGAAGTGCTCACCCGCGCCAATCGCCTCTCTTCCCTCGGTGAGCTCGCGGCCTCCATCGCCCACGAAATAAAGAATCCCCTCATCTCCATACAGGGGTTCGCGAAGCGGATCCAGGACTGTTCCGATCTGAAAAAGATACAGGACTATTCCGGCTTCATCGAGAAGGAATCGCAGAGGTTGTCAACTGTCCTGATGCGCCTCCTTGATTATTCCCACATGTCGGGGCCGGAAAGGGAGTACCTCGACCTGAATCGCATGGTGGAGGACACGATCCTCTTCACCGAACACCACCTGACAAAGTTCAAGAATGTTGATCTTACCGTTGAAAAAGGGGATGAACTGCCGAAGGTGTACGCGGACAGGATACACCTGCAGCAGGCGCTCGTCAATATCATGATGAATGCGGCCCAGGCCATGCCCGAGGGGGGACCGATCATCATTCGCACCGGGGTGAGGGGGCCCGACTATGTCTGGGTCTCGGTGACCGACAGGGGAACGGGCATAGCGCCCGAGAACATCGAGAAGATCTTCGACCCCTTCTTCACCACCAAGGACAGGTCAAGCGGCACGGGCCTGGGGCTCTCCCTGACGAAAAAACTGGTCGAAGCAAACAGCGGCAGGATTGAGGTGGAGACCGTCGTCGGCGGGGGCAGCACGTTCCGCATCGTCCTCCCCCTCGCGGGCGGCGCATCGTCGGAAGGGACATAGGGCTCGTCAGAAAATAAATGGGCCATCTGGCTCGTCTTTTTGTCCGCCCGCTTCGTTGCGAAAAGGTCATGTAATCCAGTACATTTGGCCTTTCCGCGCCTCGCCGATCGGCCAAAAATCCTTCGCCATCTGACTCATTTATTTCCTTCCGAGCCCATAGCAGCATTAAAAGTCCCACACCATGCCGTCATGGGCCGCCTTCACATCGAGTCCCGTCTCCGCCCTCAGCGCCTCCGCGATCAGATCGGGGTTATCCTTTATCATGGTCGCGCCGAAGTGGGTCATGATGGAGACCTCGGGCCTTATCCGGGTGATGATCCGCCTGAAATCGGCGACCGAAAGGTGATCGATGGGGTCCTCCTTCCCGATGGGCTCCACCCTCAGCACGTTGGCGATCAGGATGTCCACCGGATAGCAGTCGGGAAGCTCGTCGAAGAACCGTGTGTCGGCGATCAACCCGATCGTTTTGTTGAGATGGAAGATCAGTCCGTAGGCCTCGACCGAGTGTACGTGCCGCACAGGGACGGAAAAGGTGATGTTTTTCACCCTGTATTCGCCTTTCTCCCTGAGGAGCTCGATCTCCTCCAGGTACTTCCTCACATACCTGAAGACGACGCCATCCTCCCCGATTGCGTCGCCGGTGCAAAAAAGGACGCCCTTTTTCGCGCGACCGGCCTGCGCCATGGCCTCGATCATGATATTGACGTCATTCGCATGATCGAGGTGCTTGTGGGTGAGGATGATGCCGTCAAGATCGGCCGGCCGAAGGTGATCCCCGGCGTCATGGAGCCTCACGAGCGCCCCCGGCCCGGGGTCGATATAGACGTTCGTACCCCGGTACCCGAGCCAGAGGCCGCCTGTTGACCGTACCTGGCTCGACGCCACCACCCTGGCCCCGCCTGTCCCGATAAACCTGATAAAACCTTCCATCCCCGCTCCGTTTATGTTATCCTAATTCTATGTTTTCGGACCGGGGTATGTCAATTTGGTGTTGAACGGTGAAATTTAGCCTCCTCGAATCCGATCTTGGAAGCATCGTGCTCTTTGCCCGGCAGAGCCTTCTGTGGCGGCTCGATCTGGTCCCATCCGGCCCTGCGGATGCACGCAGGCAGGTCATCGCGGAATTCCCGGAGGCCCTTGAGGAGCCCCGTCACTTCGAAGCGGTCGCGCGACTCCTTCGCCAATACCTCGAAGGAGAGCAGGTGGAGTTTGATATCCCCCTCGATCTTTTCGGGTATAAGGCCTTCACGAGGCAGGTGCTCCGGGAAACCAGGAAGGTCCCTTACGGCGGCCTCGCGTCGTACGGAACGATCGCTGGGCGCCTGGGCCACCCACATGCCGCGCGGGCAGTGGGCCAGGCATTGAGGAGAAACCCCATTCCCCTTGTCATACCCTGCCATCGCATCATCAGAAGCGACGGCACCCTCGGCGGCTTCTCGATAGGACTCGACACGAAGGTGAAGCTCCTCTCGATGGAAGGCATAGACCCCCGGGACTTGCGGAAGTCGGTGGCTTTCTCTTAAGCGCCCTCGAACAGCGACAAAGGTTGGTTATGAGACAATGGTTTGTGGTGAACACGAAGCCGAAGAACGAGAATCGCGCATCCCATAACCTCGGGAGCGCCGGCTACGACGTGCTGAACCCGAAGCTCAAGGTGAGGAAGTACCGGGAGGATCGCTTCGCCGATGTCGTCGAGCCGATGTTTCCGAACTATATATTCGCGAAATTCCACCCTGTCGACGACTATCACATGGTCAAGTATGCGAGGGGCGTCAACAAGATCGTCACGTTCGGCGGGAAAATGGTTCCCCTGCAGGAAGAGTTCATCGACTTTATCAGGGGCAAGCTCGTGGACGGCGTGGCGCGCATCGAGAAGAAGAGGTTCAGAAAAGGAGAGAAGGTCTTTATCACGGATGGGCCTTTCAAGGGGCTGGGCGGGATTTTCGAAAGGGAGCTGGAGGGGGAGGAAAGGGCCATGATCCTCCTCGAAGGCATCAATTTCTACGCGAAGATGGTCATTGACAGCGACCTGATCGCAGTCCCATGATGGCTGCCCACCGAAAAAGGAGGTTCTTGTGAAGTCATTCATGGGAGGACTTCTTGTCCTCACGGTAGCACTCGTTTTCACTGTTCCCGGCAACGCCTTCAAGGAGGGCGGCCAGAATTGCGCCGTCTGTCACAAACTCTCGGAAAGCGAGGCGAAAGGCATCCTGGCGAAGATCGACATGCCGGAGGCAAAGGTGCTGAGTATCGGCATGGGCCCTGTCAAGGGATTATGGGAGGTAGACCTGGAAAACAAGGGTCACCGGCTCGTCCTCTACGTCGACTTCGCGAAGAAACTCATCACCCCCGGACCCTTTTTCGATTATGCGGCGCGGAAGGACGTCACCAAGGAGAAGACCGAGGCGCTCAATAAGGACCGGAAGATCGATGTGTCCGGGCTTTCCCTCAAGGATGCGCTGGTGATAGGAAGGGTGGACGCACCCACAAGGATCATCGTCTTCACCGATCCTGGGTGTCCCTATTGCGCGAAGCTCCATGACCAGATGAAGGTCGTCGTCGCAAAACGGCCGGACATCTCTTTCTACCTGAAATTATTCACGCTCATCAGCCGCACCCCAACGGTGGCCAAGAGCGTCGTCTGCAGCAAATCCCTGACCATGCTTGACGACGCA